>JAYTQD010000680.1:0-2567 GCA_043746935.1 Acidobacteriaceae bacterium
CTCGGATACCGGCAGCTCTCGAAGCTCAAATCAACTTATGTAGACGCATTGCCCAGCATGATTGACGCCGCGACGGGCCGCCTGCATACGACGTTCAGTCAAACTGTGACCGCGACGGGGCGTCTGTCCTCGGTGAATCCAAATCTACAAAATATTCCGATTCGCACGGAACTGGGGCGCGAGGTGCGAGCAGCGTTTATCGCAGAACCGGGTTTCGTTCTGCTGGCAGCGGATTACTCGCAGATCGAGCTGCGGCTGCTGGCGCATTTTTCGCAAGATCCCATGCTGGTGGAGGCCTACCGGCGAGGCGACGATATTCACAGGCTGACCGCGGCGGAAGCTTTTGGTGTGCCGCCGTTGATGATCACGGATGAGCACCGCCGCAGCGCGAAAGCGGTGAATTTCGGCATTGTGTACGGGCTCTCGGCCTTTGGCTTGTCACAGCAACTGGGCATCGATAAGGGCGAAGCGAAGCGATTTATCGATGCTTACTTCGACAAGTACAAAGGCGTGCGCACGTTTATTGATGCGACGCTGGCCGAGGCGCGGCGGGAACAAAAAGTTCGGACGCTGTTTGGGCGGGTGCGCCCGATTCCTGATATCAATAGCAAGAATGCTAACCAGCGCGGGTTTGCGGAGCGTACCGCTGTCAATACTCCGCTACAGGGAACCGCCGCTGATCTGATCAAAATTGCGATGATTCGCATTGATGCGGAGATGCGAGAGCGCAAAATGAAATCGCGCATGACGTTGCAGGTGCATGATGAGTTGGTGTTTGAAGTTGCGGAAGCGGAGTTGGAAGCGATGAAGATATTAGTGCGCGAGAAGATGGAGAATGCGCATCCGTTGACGGTGCCGCTAGAGGTGGAGATTGGCGTGGGGAAGAATTGGCGGGATCTGGAGTAGCAATAACGAAACGAAGCAGAGGCGGCTGAATTGCGAAAGACTGGTACCATGCTAGCGTCTATGAAGCGCTCGAACAGACTCCTTGCAATCATCATGCGGTCATATCGACTACTTTTCGTTTTCGCGCTGATGCTAGGCACCCCTACCTACTTGGCGAGCGTACCAACCGAGAAAGGGGATTCAATACTTGGAGAGCGAATCGCCAAAGGTGTAGTACTTCAAGGAAAACTGTGGCTTCGTGGAACGATGATTTCGCGCGACGATCCAACTGGAGGTCTAGTCTCTCTTGGGGTTGCAGACGCGTCTCGACAAGTCTACTTTAATCGCGGCGTACTAGACATTGAGAAATCTGGGAATGAACTCTGGGTTCTGCGTTCGATCTCTTTGAAGGGACGCAGACTTGTAGTGTCCGTCTGGAGAAAGGGCACTTTTGAAGACGTGGCGGAATATGAAGCTCCCAGTAAAGACGACCGATCATTTTGCTCAACAACGCGCATACTCCCATAGTGCTTTCGCAAAGAGCGATTCGTGTATTCTCGACCGACGTTGGCGGCGGACATTCTGTCGAACTGAAAGGGAAGCTTCGCTCAGGCCACCAGGTCTCCGCTGCAATCCCCACTGGTGGTGGTAGCGTGTATGTGGGGTTCAATAGCGGAGAGTGGGGAGGTGGGTTACAGCGAGTCGATCTCAATACAGGCGTGGTCACGAACATCGAACGCCGGGACACGAAGCAACTCTGCGATGGCCCTCTGAATAGCGACTGCGATCCTGTCACTGGCGTGATCCCAGATACCCAAAACAGTGACTGTGTTCTAGTTGCGGTCGGGTTGATTCACCTCTCGATATCAGAAGGCCGGATACTGAGGGTGTGCGGCGATAAAGTAACCGCAGTTTCGGAGAAATCAATTACCGGTGAGGTCGGTGACAAATGGAAAATGACAGAAGCTTTCTACGGATTGGTGCCCGCGACGGGCGGCGGTTTTTGGGGAATCACGTACCGGAACTTGTATCGTTTCAGCGCTGACGTCAAAATGGAGAAAGCGTATCCTCTTCCAAAATTGAAGTCTGTTTCGGGCGTCCATCTCAGTCGCGATCTTCCAGGTGTGATCATCGTACGTACCGATGTTAACTGGGCGGTGTCGACTAGCGGCTACACCCCGCTAGTTGTTCCATCCGAGGACTAACAGGCCTGAGCCTAACCTAAACCCCCAGCGCTCCCTGAATTTCACCCGCGATGGATTCCGCCAGAGCCTTCATCTGGTCTTCGCTCTCCGCTTCCACCATTACACGCGCCAGAGCTTCCGTGCCGGAATAGCGCACGACCACGCGGCCATTGCCGTCGAGTGAGCGCTCGGCTTCTTGAATCGCTCGTTCAATTTGTGGAACTTGAGCAAACGGCGTCTTCTCGCGCACGCGCACGTTCTTGATGACTTGCGGGAAAACCTTCAAGTCGCCAACGAGTTCGGATAAAGGTTTTCCGCTCCGCACCATCACTTCCATTACGCGGAGTGCCGTCGCCAATCCGTCCCCCGTGGTCGCGTCGCCGTCGCGGAAAAGAATATGACCGGACTGTTCGCCGCCCAGAGTGGCTCCGGTCTTCTGCATTTCCTCGAGCACGTACTTGTCGCCTACGTTGGCGCGCAACATGCGGATGCCAGAAC
>JAYTQD010000681.1:0-2566 GCA_043746935.1 Acidobacteriaceae bacterium
GTCTTGCGATCGGGCCAGGACTTCGATTTGGCGAGTTTAAGAGCCATTTGGTCTCTCGGAAGGTAAACCGTGGTGCACACAAGATCGTAAGTGGGTGAGATCCGGCAATCGTCGCTGGTTGGGTCTGTGTATAGCAGGCCGAAATTCTTCAGGTGCGCATCACCATTTCGTAACGCTGTAGACACCACCACGGAGGAGAAGAATTTTGTAAGTGACGACTGGATCAATTCCGGAGAAGCGTTCCGCCTGATCGCCAAGGCGATGTTCTCGTAGGATCCTTCGTACTTTTGGTCATTGACCTTGCCCTGAAGTGAGACCATGTCTTCGAAGCCGAGAAACCGACCAGTAGCGTCATCAATGTCGAAGCGCTTGATGGCCAGCCGCTTCCGGTCCTTGGAGAGCCAAAAATCAGGCACGTCTATTTCAGCTTTTTTTGCGATGCTCAAGCAATGGAATTCATTTTCCGCTAGTGCTGGATAGTCGTCGCCGCCAACTTTCACGATGAGGTTCTTGCCACGCAAGGTTGATTTTTCGCCGATCGATTGCTTTGAAGGCGCCGATGACGGCGAGTCTGCACCGGGCAGATCATCAATGGCCCTCAGCACGACCTTTGGCTGCACGCCCGAGATTCCAGACGCAATGAGGTACTTGTCGCACAGGTCCTGAAATAGATTTCGTGAGCCTTCGCTCTCCATGATCTCTTTCAAGCTTTCGGCGCCGGCTTCATCGGGAGGCATGTCCTCGGACGAACTAAGACGAATTCGTCCCACCCTATTTCCTCCCGCCAGGGTCAGCAGCGCCATATCGTCAATACGCATGGTCTTGGAGAACTTGGCAACGATGCGCTCTTTCAGGAACCCCTCTGGCAGCGACGTCTGGAACACGGGAAAGATGGGCGCCGATTTATACGACTCAGCTTGAACGGGCATCGCGAGCGCGATCCCCATACTCTGATCGAGTTTGGTGACAGCATTTGCCCCATAGGCGAACACGTGCTGGCTTTCCCTGGTAAGGAGGCCGGAATACCCGTCTTGCGTCCCGACGTACAAAGCCTTAATCCGCGGGTTGGCGTCCTTCGGCTTAAGCATCGTTACCATACAGATCCCCAAGCTCTTCGAGGGTTGGCCGAGCCCTGGCGGACGTTTTCAGTGTCAGTCCTAGCGCGTTGAGAGCGCGAAACAGGATGTCGATTCGGGTACCTGGGTCGCCGCTCTCCAACCGCTGGTAAGTTCGCCTGGGGATCCCCGCAGCGCGGGCGAGATCCTCCTGGGAAAGCTTCTTAGCGATCCGGGCGGCCTTGAGTTCCAGCAAAATGGGGGGGAGTTGATTCATGCGCCGATTATGGCGTATTTTTAATAGAAAATCAATAAATACGCCATATATGGCGCTAAACCACGGTTTATGTTGATCAAGGCAGCTTAAAAAGCAGGCTGTTTTCTGTTGAAAAATCTCCCGAAGTTGCCTTGCGGCTTCACGCCAGCGGGTCGCTGGAAAAACGATCGATACGACCGGACTGGGTCCCAGCCTGTCGATGGAGACCCCATTCGGGGCGTTGGGACGACGGCGCCTGCGCTGGGACGTCGGTGTCTTCGGATAACTTCCGGGAACCTCCAAATTCGTCATTCCAGCGGCGGCTGGAATCCAGTCCTTCGTATTACTAAACCTGCGACGGACGCGGGGTGAAGACACGCCTCCGCTGGGACGACGGCATCTGCCCATGCTCCTTTCGCATGGCACAAATCTATAAGTATCCCATGTGATACACTCCTCGCGTGATCGAAATCCGCCAAACAGAAGACTATGTGCAATGGTTTCGCGGCCTGCGGGACCGGGTAGCACGCACTCGCATTGATCTTCGCATCCGCCGCTTGTCTTTGGGTAATCCCGGCGATGTGAAGCCAGTAGGCGAAGGCGTTTCTGAACTGCGTATTGATCATGGCGCGGGCTATCGCATCTATTTTGCAACGCGGGGCGCAACGCTCATCGTACTTCTGGCCGGCGGTGACAAGCGGTCGCAAGATCGCGATATCAAGAAGGCAATTGAACTGGCACAACAACTGTAGGAGCGACAAATGGCAAAGAAACTCAAAACCCTTCCGTGGGATGCCGCGGAACATCTGGAAACTGAAGCGGATATGGTGGCCTATCTTGAAGCCGCCCTTGAAGAAGGCGATCCCGCGCTGATCGGCGCCGCGCTGGGGGACATTGCGCGCGCCAAAGGCATGACGCAAATTGCACGCGATACCGGTCTGGGCCGCGAGAGCCTTTACAAGGCACTGTCGCCCGATGGCAATCCGGAGTTTGCAACGATTCTGAAAGTGATCAATGCACTGGGCCTCAAACTTCACGCATCCGCGACAACGGGGTAATCGCCAGTTTCGTAGTCTCGTAGGTCGGGTTAGCGGCTACATCGCGTCCCACAGGGACTTCCGTTGGTCGTAACCCGACAGGCCCGTTTCAACATTGGTACGGGCATCCGCGTGAGGTTGTTGGGTTACGTCGCAAAAGACCGCGCCTAACCCAACCTACGAACTTCACAACGAGCGGACGTGGGGTGAAGGCACGC
>JAYTQD010000682.1:0-6806 GCA_043746935.1 Acidobacteriaceae bacterium
CCAACAAGAGTGAGATCCTTGAGCCATCACCTATGTTTGGCATCAAGGTATCGAGCGTGCTAAGTATCACTAAGTTGGGATACCGCTACGGGTAACTAGTACCGCGACCGTGTGATTTCGCAGTCACACCGCTGGAGAGGAAATCCCCGCCCTGTCGCTGAGGAACGCGACAAGGACGGGGCACCCGGGTTTCTGGTGTGGTGATTTTCATGCGGTCACGGTACTAGGCGCCTGCGGCCTCACGCTAGGGGTTCTTTTTGTCTTCAGGTTTCTGGGCTTCCGGTTTTTTCTCTGCCGGGTGGTCTTTATAGATCGAATATTGCTCGCCGGGGCGCTTCATCTTCACAACAATCTCCATCTCAGCCTTGTCGATGAAGTAGTCATCGCCAAACGTCTGGTAGCCCTGAGCAATTACCTGGACGCGCAGCTTCCCGTAAGGCACGCCATCGAAGAAAGTCTTCCCTTCGGCGTCGGTCTTCAGCTCCAGTCCGGTTTTGGCCTGCTTGCCGTTACCTTTTACCGGATGCATGATCACACTGGCATTGCGGACGGGCTTGCCGTTGTGGTCCTTCAACACTAGGAAGCTCAGCACGGAGAGCTGCTCGGCTGAAGCCAAACCGCAGAGCAGGATCAGCACCGCCACACACCTTGACGCGACCTTCATTGAATCTAGCCTCCCGGGCATTCCGCTTCTCCATTGTATTTCATCTTTCACGGGAATCGGGGAAGTCCCATACAGGCTCCAGAACCGCTAGCATTTGCCTGCGCTACCACTGCGAATTGCGACTACGCGGAAAGGGACAGAGCTTTTTGTATTCGCCAAATGACCCAGGGCAGCACTGTGAGCGAGAGAATCAGCATGGCATGAAACAGGCCATCCGGAACACCATGAACAGAAGTCCCAAGCCCAAAGTCCATGCTGAGATGTCCTAGCCCGCCATAGACAGCTGCGCGACTCGCGTGAACCCGGGCCGTACCGCCGATCAACGCTATTAAAAGCAGGCCAACGGCAGGCCAAAATGCCTTGGATCTTTGGCGGATGGCGATAAGTACGATTCCCCAACCTACTAGAATGGGCGCACCGAAATAGATCGATCTGCCAACGTTGAAGTAGAGAAATTGACGCATGTCAGCGATCGGGACGAAAGGCGTATCGGCCCCCGGCATAAAGATTCTCCAACCGGACCACAAAATCAATAAGGCGACAAGCCAAGCCGCGGCAAGAAGAAAGAGCGGCCCAAGAGCAAACGCCGCCCACGGCGCGCGAACACAACACGACTGGAACCGGCTTTGCTCCATTTCTCCTCCTTGCGTTGGAACGATGCGCTCACAAAGTGCCGACCAAACGACGTTGACCGACGCGCGAAGATCGCCATGTCCGGCTTGCAGAAACACCTCAAACTCCGTGCCATAGCGGTCTCTCCAGCGGCGCGGATAGAGGCGCGTCAGCAGGCGTGCCAGTGCCGGATTCATAGAGCCTCCAGCCTTTCCAGTCCGGCTTTGGTGAACTGCTGCAAGGTAGCCAGTTTTGCACGTAGAACGCGCAGGCCGTCGATGGTGATGCGATAGGGCTGGCGGCGTTCCTCGGGAGGCAGTGGCTCGATCCATCCCTGCGCTTCCAGGCGGGCGATGGCGCCATACAGCGTCCCAGGGCCCAGACGGGTTCCGCAAATGCCGGCAATGTCCTCGATCATGGCGTGCCCATGCTTTGGGCCATTGGCGAGGCTGGCCAGCACGAGAAGCGGTGGGTCAGAATAATGGCCCGTTCCCGTTTTTCTTCCAGCACGTACTACGTTGCGAGTACTACGCATAACGTAGTTATCGCACAGTTAGCTCCCTGCTTGCAAGAAAACTTAGTTTTCGAATCCCAGTTTTCCTGCTTCTGAAAACTGGCTTCTCTAACATGTACCAACGTAGCCTTGACAGAAGCCCACTCACATCTTAGAATTAGCACTCGTAAGCACTTAGTGCTAACACAAACCCGTAACTTATAGATTTTTCAAGCATTTGGGCCTCGTTGCTCAATATCTACCACTGATCGAAAGGAGTCAATCACATGGCTACAAAATTCACCCCATTGCATGATCGCGTCGTGATTCGTCGCGTGGAAGAAGCTGAAACCACTCGTGGCGGCATCATCATTCCGGACACCGCCAAGGACAAACCGCAGGAGGGCGAAATCATCGCCGCTGGACCTGGCAAATCGAACGACGAGGGCAAAGTGTTCCCGCTGCACGTCAAGGCTGGAGACCGCGTCCTATTTGGCAAATACGCTGGCACCGAGATCAAGATCGATAACGAAGATCTGATCATCATGCGCGAGGAAGAAGTACTCGGCATTCTTGAAAGTGCGGGCGCCCGTAAGGAAGTCAAAGAACACGCAGGCAGCCGCAAGTAACTGGCAAGCCCGCGCAATCGCAACCTGATCGAACTTTTTTAGGAGAATAGATTATGGCAAAACATATTGTTCATGGCGAGGAGTCGCGACAGGCGATTCTTCGCGGCGTCAATTTGCTGGCTGACGCCGTGAAAGTGACGCTCGGTCCCAAGGGCCGCAACGTCGTCATTGAGAAGAAATTCGGTTCGCCGACCATTACCAAGGACGGCGTCACCGTTGCGAAGGAAATCGAGCTGCGCGATCCGCTCGAAAACATGGGCGCGCAGATGGTGCGCGAAGTCGCTTCCAAGACCTCCGATGTTGCCGGCGACGGCACCACCTCCGCTACTGTGCTGGCGCAGGCGATCTTCCGCGAAGGCGTGAAGACCGTAGCTGCCGGTGCGAACCCGATGGCGCTCAAGCGCGGCATCGAAAAAGCCGTCAACACCATTTGCGGCGAAGCTGACAAAAAGACTGGCGAGCGCGGCAAAGGCGAACTGGATAAGTTCTCCAAGCCCGTCACCGGCGACATGATTGGCCAGGTGGGAACGATTTCCGCCAACAACGACGAAACCATTGGACGCATCATTGCCGAAGCCATGAAGAAGGTTGGCAAGGACGGCGTCATCACCGTGGAAGAAGCCAAAACCATGGAAACGCAGTTGGATGTGGTCGAAGGCATGCAGTTCGACCGCGGCTACCTGTCTCCGTACATGGTTACCGATCCGGAGCGGATGGAAGCTGTCATCGAAAATGGCTACATTCTGATCCACGAAAAGAAGATCAGCTCCATGAAGGATCTTCTTCCTTTGCTGGAACAGATTGCCAAGGCTGGCAAGCCCTTGCTCATCATCGCGGAAGACGTCGAAGGTGAAGCACTGGCAACACTGGTCGTCAACAAGCTGCGTGGCACGCTGCATGTCTGCGCCGTCAAGGCTCCAGGCTTCGGCGACCGCCGCAAGGCAATGTTGCAGGATATCGCCACCCTCACCGGCGGCAAAGCCATCACGGAAGATCTCGGCATCAAGCTCGAGAACGTCCAGATGGCCGACCTCGGACAAGCCAAGAAGATTACCGTGGATAAGGACAACACCACGATCATCGAAGGCAAGGGTAAGCACTCCGAGATCGAAGGCCGCGTGAAAGAAATTCGTGGCCAGGTCGAGAAGACCACCAGCGACTACGACCGCGAGAAGCTCCAGGAACGTCTGGCGAAGCTCGTGGGCGGCGTAGCGGTGATCAAAGTCGGCGCTGCTACCGAAACCGAAATGAAGGAAAAGAAAGCTCGCGTGGAAGATGCGATGCACGCCACTCGCGCAGCCGTGGAAGAAGGCATTGTCCCCGGCGGCGGCGTAGCGTTGGTTCGCTGCATTCCGGCGCTCGCAAAGCTCAAGCTAACCGGCGATGAGCAGATCGGCGTCAACATCGTGCGGCGCGCTCTCTCCGAGCCTCTGCGTCAGATCGCTGCCAATGCGGGCGAAGAAGGCGCGGTTGTTCTGGGCGAAGTCGAAAAAGCAAAAGATCCAAACTACGGCTACAACGCTCTGACCGGCGAGTACGAAGACCTGGTCAAGGCGGGCGTGCTCGATCCGACGAAGGTAGTGCGCACCGCACTGACCAACGCCGGCTCGATTGCCGCGCTGATGCTGACCACCGAAGCCCTGGTTGCCGAAATTCCGGAAGAGAAAAAATCTCCGGCAGGCGGCGGACACGGCGGCGGCGGTATGGAAGGCATGTACTAGGACTGGCCGTCCAGGCGTTCGCGCCTGCGGCGCAACAAAAAGCCCCGCTCTTCGGAGCGGGGCATTTGATTGCTTACAATCCCTGTCTTGACGGCAGGTATCGATCCCCCTTCGCCGCCTCCAATCACACGGACCTTGCTACACATTGCGTGCTCATGGGTTCCAGCCGGGAAGGTTCAGCTTGCCGACGATTTCGAGGAAGCGGGGATTGGCGCGAAGCTGGGTGTAGGCTGGCCAGGTTCGGACGAGCATGACAAAAATGGGATCCTTTTCTTGAAGCGCCCGTTGTGCGAAGGCAATGGCCTGATCCATATCACCGATAGCAGCGGCGGCGGGAGCGAGTATGGCCGGCTGGATGTACTCGCGCGCGCACCGCGCTTCAACCTCGCGATAGACTTCGCGCGCTCGGTCCAGTTTGCCCCAAGAGGCGTAGATTCCAACCAGAGTGGTCAGGACCCAGCTATGGCGTCCCGATAGAGCCAGACCAAGTTCGGCGACCGCGACGGCCACGTCATATTGGGCGTTCTGGTGGAGAGCATTAGTCAGAGCCCAATGGGCCAGATAGGAATTGGGATCGAGCTCGATTCCGCGTTGGCCGTAAGCCACGGCCTCGGCGAAGCGGCCGCTGGAGCAGCTGGAAAAGCACAGAATGACGTTCCCGTAGCTGGACAGCGGATCGATCTCGATGGCGCGCAAGAGCTCGACTCGTGCCTCCTGCTCGCGGCCTGAAATCCACTGTAAAAAGAACAAGCCATACCAGGCTCGCCCTTGAGGATAGTGAGGGTTGAGTTCGAGGGCCCTGCGAAATTCCTTTTCCGCGAGATGGAAATCGCGTTCATAGAGCATGGAGGCGCAGGCCACGGAGCTATGGGCTTCGGCCAGGTTGGGATCGAGTTGCAGGGCTCGTCGTGCCGCCTCGAGCGCGCGGGGCATGACTTCGATGGATGGCCGGAATCCGGAGTAGCCGGAGGTGGTGTAGCCGTCGGCCAATCCGGCCCAGGCCTGGGCGTAATCGGGATCGAGAGCGACCGCCTGGGTAAAGCAGTCGATGGCTTTGGCGATGCTGAGGCCGCGCTGATAGAGCAGGGCGCGGCCCTTCAGGTAGAGTTCGTAAGCGGCGATGTTCCGGGTCGGCGGTTCCGCATTCTGAACGCGATCCGCCGCCAGCGACACTTGGAGTCGGCCAGCGATGGTCGTGGCGATCTCGTCCTGAACGGCGAAGACATCTTCCATGACCCTGTCGTAACGCTCCGACCAAAGTTGATAACCGCTGGCGGCGTCGATGAGCTGGGCGGTGATTCTGAGGCGATCTCCAGAGCGTCGCAGCGTGCCCTCAAGGATGGTGGTCACGCTGAGCTTGATGCCGACCGAGCGCAGGTCTTCGTTGCGTCCCTTAAAGGAAAACGCCGAGCTGCGGCCCGCCACACGTAGGCCGGGAATGTGGGCGAGCGCGTTGATGATTTCCTCGGTGATCCCGTCGGCGAAGAACTCCTGCGCGGGATCGCCGGAAAGGTTGTGGAAAGGGAGGACAGCAATGGCAGGCTGTTTGCCTAGGGCGGAGATGGACGCCCTGTTCACCGCTGCCGTCGCAGGGAGCATCGGGTGCTTGTCGGCAATCTCCAGCCCTGCCTTGCGCAATCCGTCGATCAAGTGTTCGATGAGATCTGGTTTGTGCCATTTTTCGAGTTGCGCGCGGGCATCGGTCCTGAAGTTCGGGCGAATGGCCAGCAACTCCCGCAGCGCGCCACCCGCCAGTTCCAATTCACCAAGCTGGCCATAGGTGGCGGCGAGCGTGAAGGGCGTGCGCCAAAAGCCGGGCATATTCACTTTGCGGGCGAATTCCAGCGCGCCGCGGTAGTCACCCTTGTTGTAGGCATCGTAGAGAGGTGTAAACCAATACCATCCGGGAAAATGTGGGTTGAGGCTGCGTGCTTTTTCGGAGAAAGCACACCCTTGCTCCCAGTCTCCGCTATAAGCAAATAGGGATCCCATGTACGCGAAAGTGAATCCGTCCATGGGGTTGAGCGCGATCGCGCGCAGGGCCGCGCTCTGGAAGGCCTGGTGTTCCCGGCGAAAAAACAAAACCGAGGCCAGAGCATGATGGGCATAGTGATTCGAGGGCGCGGCCTCGAGCGCGTTCCGCGCCGCTGTAAACGCTCGTCCCAGCGGATCTGGCAATAGGTTGAACTCGTGGGTGTACTCTTCGCGGTAGAGGATCGACAGCATGGCCCAGGCATCGGCATTCCCGGGCGCTTGCTGAACGGCGCGTTCCAGCGCGGTTCTTGCGAGGAGATGTTCTTCGGCATGAATCCTCTGGAAGAAAGCGAAGCTTCGGAGCACGGCTTCGTACGGACTTAACTGCTCGGGTGCCTTGCTCCGCAGAGCTTCGCTCATGGTGTGCGGCAGAACACCCCGCGTGTCGGCGACGGTGGAGACGATGCGGGGAACGAGTTCGTCTTGCAGTTCGAACAACGCTTCCGGATCGAAGGAATGCACATAGGTCTCTGCCCACAAATGTGCGCCGGAAGTCGCGTCGACCAATTGTACGGCGATGCGCAGCTTGGTCCCCGCATGCCGCAGGGTTCCCTCCATCACATAGCGCGCACCCAGTTCCTTGCCGGCGGAACGGACATCCGCTGACTCATTCGCGTAACGCGCCGTCGAACTCCGGGCAATCACGCGCAGAT
>JAYTQD010000683.1:0-6766 GCA_043746935.1 Acidobacteriaceae bacterium
GAAAGCGCAGCGACATACGCCAGGATGACGACCGCGAACGTGATCTGGATCGGGATGGCGATGCGCGGACGTTCGTTGCCCTGCCCGCCGGACCGCGCCGGTAACGTCATGGCAAAGACCGTAAGCAGCGTCAGCGCCCACAGGCCCATGTAAACAAACGTCTGCCACAGCCTTGTTCCCAGGGCCAACACAATCCGCAGCGGGTTTGCCGTGGCCTGCACGTTGTAGCGGAAGAATTCCGGATTGCCGAAAATGAATCCGGTTTTCGAGTAGTGATAGACGAACCAGAGAACTAGAGGAAGCACGCATGCAGTCAGCGCCACAAGGCGGCCCAGGCTGAGCCGCGGGAAGAGCAGAATTTTGTTATTGTTACGGAACACAGCAGGCCCAACCAGTTCCCACCCCACCAAAGCCACCGGCGCCAGAATCGCTGTTTCCTTGGCTAAAGCAGCCATGGCGAACCAAGCGAACACGGCAAAACGGCGGTCGTCCAGGTACGCGCGCAGCGCCCAAAACGTAAACCCCGCCGCCGCCAAATCCAAATGCACCAGCGAACTCTGCGCGAAGAACACCGGATACAGCATCGCAAGCAGCGTAGTTCCCACGGCCACTTCGGTGTTATTTGCGCGTTCCGCGAGGCGGTATAAGCCGAGCAGCGTAAACGCCGCCACCGCCAGCATCGCCGCCCGCGTCACCAACGGCGCAAAGCCCAACAGCTTCCACCAAAGCGCCACCCAAGCCAGCACCAGCGGAGGATGCGCATTGCTGACGGTGGATTGCGGAATCAAACTTCCTGAAATAAAAATGTCATGCGCGGCAGGGACGTAATAGCCCGCCTCGTCCCAAAAGTATGGCAGCGGCAACAGAGGCGCGTGCAGGGCAAAGATCGCTCCAAAGAGGAGCAAAAAGATCGCCACGTTTTGCAGATATCCCTGAAGCTTGGGTGGAGGCGCGGGAAAGAGAGAATCGGATTTCAGAAAGTCTTCCCTTTAACAAAAAGCAGACAGAAAACCCACATGTGCTCCACATGTTTGCATGTGCGGCACATGCTCAAATTCGGGCAAAACAGCACCATGCTGGCAGCATGATGTGAATTTCGGCATTTTTTTCGTCGCGGATCAGTTGACCGGCCCGGTTCCCATCATCCTCGGGTCCAGCTTAATCTCGCCAAACGTGCTCTCGTACCCGGCTAGATTTTGTTGCAGAATCGCCGAGAGCGCCTTCGCCTGCTGCGGGCTCAGATAAATTCCCTGAAAATTCCGCAGCTCGACTTCGCTCTCGCTCTGCTGCTGCAGGGTTCCGAAAACAAGAAAAAAATCCCACACGTTGACGCGCACCTGCACGCTGTTAGCGTAGGTCTCGCGGTAATCCTGCGTCGTCGTAAGCTTAATGTTCGGTTGAGTTGGATTGATCATGGCACTGGTAGTGTATCTGGTCGTCGCCGATGAAGGGAAGGAGTGGGCGCAGGTCGGAGACCAGAGACCAAGTAGTGTTGCCATTCTGAGATGTGCCTTGCCGAGCTAAGTGATCTCGTTGGATGTCGGACACCTTTCCCGTATGGACTGTGTTGTTTGTAATCGTTTCGCTCTGTGTACAATCTTGACATCCACGGAGGAGCAATGATTGAACCAAAGTATCAAACTCTGAACGGACTGTTCTCTGACCGTGTCTTTCGGATTCCGAAATACCAAAGGTTTTACAGCTGGGAGAGCAAGCAACGGGAGGATCTTTTCGCGGATCTAAGCGAGCTTGAGGAGAAAGGCGAGGACCGACACCATTTCATGGCCACAATTGTGTGTTTTCGGACACCCGATGTGACGTCGGTTGGTTCGATCGAATACAGAACATACGACATAGTCGATGGCCAACAGCGGCTCACGACTCTAATTCTAATAATGAAGGCCATTCAGATGCGGCTCGAGGAGGGCGACGACGAGAAAGCTGGAATTAGCAAGATCCTCGTTAAAGGAGACGGGAACCTGCTGCTCTTACAGACGAACAATACCAATCAACGCTTGCTCAATGACTACCTTAAGAATGGCAAGCATCCGGGGAAGGACCAGGTTAAAACCTACGCGGACCGCAACTTGAGAAGAGCTGTTCAAGATTGCGAGCAATTTGTGCGCGAGTGGCATGACGAAAACGGCAACGTTATGGGATTGCTGCGATTGATACGAAACAGATTGGGATTCGTTGTCTACGATACTGATGACAATAGAATTGTCTATTCCGTCTTTGAAGTTCTAAATAGCCGCGGGTTGGCAGTCGACTGGCTGGACAAATCCAAGAGTGCGCTCATGGGGCGCGCTTTCGAGCTTTCGAAAAGTGCTGACGCAGGTGCCGCCAAGATTGAAGAACTTCACGCGCTATGGGGGAAAACCTATGAGCGGCTGGCGATGGAGCAAGTGCCGGGCCAAGAGGTACTACGCGTTGCTGCAACAATCCGATTGGGGGACGAGGCGGGCAAGCCGCTAAAAGCAGAAACCGCACTTAAGAAGTTCCGTGAATACTGCGATGACCCGGAGAAAGCCGTTACTGCATCGACTTGGTTGTACGATGCCGCAGATAAACTGGTACACCTACGAAAGAATCGCTATTGGGAACCAGTAGTTGGAATCCTGCAAGCTAGAGTCTTGGCCGTAGCATTAATGCTAACGCGCTCTCTGACCGACGCTGAGCGCGAAAAGGCCCTCGACCAATGGCAGCGCGTTACATTCCGGATTTACGGCCTTTATGGCAAAGACTCACGGTTCAAAGTTGGGGACTACGTTCGCTTCGCCAAGAACGTCATGAACGGAGCCGAAGGCGCAGCTCGCTATAGCGAGATCATGAAGTCTCTTCGCGAACTGGGTAAAGACTATCCGATTGACGGGGCGGTGAAAGAGGGTCTTGAAAACGCCAACTGTTATGAAGACGCCGACGAAACTCGCTACATCCTCTGGAACTACGAAGAACATCTCGCAAAGTCGGCCTGCGTAGAGATCAACAAGGAAATCAGAGAGCAAGTTTGGCAAGAGAGAAGCGCGTCCGACACAATCGAGCACATATTTCCGCAGTCGCCAGAACCGGGTGGTGCATGGGACGGAAAGCTGAGGAAACATCAGAGAATTGAAAGCCACGTACACCGCATCGGGAATCTCATTTTGTTGCCGCAGCCGCTAAACGAGGAGGCGCGCAGGCAGGGCTTCGCCGAAAAGAAGAATATCTACGCGAAATCCGAGGGTCTCCGAATGGTGAAGGAAATCATGAGCGAGAAAGACTGGAGGCAACAAGAGATAGAGCAGCGAGAACAGAAGATTATCGAGTGGGCAAAGGCCGCATGGGCAGATCTTCCCGACTAACACAGAAGACCCAGATAACTCCTACCGGCATAGCTCCTCGCTGTCATGCGCCTTGCCGCAGACGCACTTGGGCAATGGTAGCTCGTGCTTGGTTCCCCACGAGAGCAGCCAGGCCTTCACATCTTCGTTCCGGATATAGTGGCCCGCCCTAACTTGGCGGTTCGCCTGTCGTATCTCGGCCAAGCGTGCCTCCCTTGTCGTAGGGACGAACAGTCTCCTGTATGTCATACTTGCGGCGCAGTTCGGCGAGAAACTCAGCTGCTGGCCGGGTGCGGCCTGCCTTTACATCTTCGTAACTGCGGCGAATACCCTCGACGGCTTCTTTGAAATCGTCGCTCATGCCAGTTCTATTTTCCGTTTTAGTTCGTCTTCAACCGCAACGTCATAATCTGCCGCTGGTTCATCGGTGCCGTTACAACGCCAGCGCTCACCGGCAACGTCTTCAAGTCCGTCTCGATATGGGTGGACTGCATCGCGCTCAGCACGCCGCCCGTGCGTCCCGGAACGCCGATGGCAACACTGGCCGCCGCGCCCTGATTCCATACACGGGCGATGACGCCGTTCTGAATTCCTTCTTCCGCAGGCTTCAGCGCCCACAGCAGCACGTTCGGATTCGAGATGCTCAGGAAGGAATACGACGTGGCCGGATACGGGCTCGTGGCAGGACCGGAAATTAGAGCCGTCGTCAGCGGGTTCTGGTGCTCCATGGAAAACTGCATGGCTGTGGTCACGTTGTAGACCCCGTGAACGTTCAAGGCAAAACGTTGCAAGAAATATTTGTCGCCGCCCTGGTTGATGCCGCGGCCGAGGTTGTCAATTCTCCCACCCGCGAGAAAGGCTAACTGCGGCGTAACCGTATCCAGGCTGGTCGTCGTGCTGTGACCGATCTTCACGAACGAGCAATCCGCGTTTGAAACGGTGACTCCGACCTTGCCGTTGCTGCTGGTCATATCCACGAAGTGGTTGACGGTGGACCAATCGTAGCGAGCCTGGGTTGGAGAATAATCGCCCCCCTGCGTCGTGAGCTTGTCGTGAATGACCGCGCCCAATTCTTCGGTGTGAACATCGGGCTGGGTCAGATTGAAGCTGAAAGCCCACGTTTGCGTGTTGCCAAAGTTTTGCAGGATTTCGTTCGTGATATCGACGCGGTGCGACTGCCGATACATCGTCACGTGCGTTTTGTGGCTCAGCCCAGCCGAACTCGTTGCCACCAGCGTGACGGAAACCGGTCCCGTGCTTTCCACGGCGAGCGATCCTATCCCAGTGGCGGTGAAGTCGTTCACCGATAGCCCGCCGATGGTCGTGGCGAATTCCTTGCTGCCCTGGGTTTGGTCGATGAGGCTGATTACGGCCCCGCGCGTGTCCAGTGTGAGCTTGTAGACTCCGTTGTCGATCACCGTGTTGGAGGCGCTCACCGTTGCCGCGGGTGTAAACTTCGCGCCCGCGCCCGGGTCAATTTCGAAAATCTTGTAGCCCACCGCCGGAATGCTGGAAGCTAGAACTCGTAGCGTCTTGACTCCGCCCACCGTTAGGATCTGCGAAGGTATTTCCACACCCGTGCTGACGTCGACCACATGCACAGGCAACGCACCGCTGTAGGCGATGTCGGCATAATCGGTACGCGTCCAGCTCAACGGATTGAATGCATAGAAGCGCGTCTTACCGGAAACAGCCGGAATCATTCCCGCAAAAGAACTGGCAGCCTTGGAATAAAGACCATCTACGTATGACGCGATTCCAGTCGCTACTTTCCGTTGAAACGTCACGCGTTGCGCGTCCGTGACTCCGGGGATGCTATTGACCATGTCGTGCTCCCAATACTGGCCAAAATAGATCCAGGCCTGATCGCGCGCGGCGGTAAAGGTGTTCATGAAAGTTGGCGTTTGCAAGCTGACTAGTGTTGCCAAGGCCTCCGCGCTGCGCAGCTTTTCGGTCTCGCGGCGCACGCTCGACGTCACTTCCGCTAGAGAAGCGATGGAAAGATCCCATTCGTTTCCGGTCGTAGTAGCGACCGTCGGCAGGGAAGAGGCATAGGTTGCTTCGAAGTCCTTGAAGAAATCCACCTCGTTCGAAACAATGACTTGACGATTGGAGTTCGATAGAGCTTTTGCGACGGCTGGGAAGCTGTAAGTGGCGTCATTCAGCGGAGTCAGTGTTTCCAGGTCGTCCCATCCGCGCCCGAATGCACCGATGATGTTAAAAGAATATTTGGACTTGAATCCCGCGTCTGTATCGACGAACGGCACAATGTCCGCTGGAAACCGTGCTTCCGCGTAACCCCCGATGCCCTGACTGGGCCGGGCTTGTGAGTTTACCGCCGGGAACATCGACTGCCACTTCAGCAGCACCTTGCTGCCGTCCGGGCCGCCGTAGTAATAAATCTCGTGCGGACGGTTGCCCGCGTTCGGCACCTTCGTCGCGCAATTACAGATCCCGCGCCAACTATATTTCGCCCCCGAGCCCGCCCATAGCGAGCCGAGTCCGTAGGGCAAAGTCTGGTTTTCCATGGCGATTGCGAGAGGGAAGCGAACGTTGTAAGCGCGCTCAATATGGCCGGAGTAGTACATGCCCCGAAGAACGGCTTCCGTGGGCTGGCCGCCATAGACCGAAACCAAAGTGTTCAGCGGTACCGTCAAGTGGCCGTCCGTGACCCGGCTCATAAAACGGGTGAACTGCGTGGCGGTCCTGTTTTTCTGGTAGTTCCACATCCAAAAGCTGCCGTCCGCGCTCCATTTCATCTGGAGAGCCGAGGGCTGGGTGGCGGTGGCATCCATCTCGTTGAGATAGAAGTCGCTCATATCCCCAAGAACCTTGGCATACGTCGCTTCATTGCCGGACCACATGTAGTCCGTGTGGTCATCCGGCGCGATGTAGATCCGTTTTTGGGCAAATAGCGAAGTGCAAACCAGTGCCAGCAAACAGCCAGTCAAAAACTGACGGGGCATACGGGGGGTGCTCCCAAGTCATTCAAATTTAAGTTCTTAGCCCCTAAGGTCCTCAAGAGACGGAGGCTGCCGCTAGTGCTACAAGTCTACGATGCCCGACCCGCTTCTCACAGGTCAAA
The DNA here is from genome assembly GCA_043746935.1 of Acidobacteriaceae bacterium. Classification (GTDB taxonomy): domain Bacteria; phylum Acidobacteriota; class Terriglobia; order Terriglobales; family Acidobacteriaceae; genus JANXUC01. The sequence continues at coordinate 6,406 of JAYTQD010000683.1, forward strand.
ATGGGTAGTACATTGTCGAAAAGGCGCAATCTAACCCAAACGAAAAGAGGACTATCTGCGAGAGGAAAGCTGGAGTGAGTGGTTGCCTACCCGAGTAGCGGCTTAACCATGCTACTCATTTTAAAGGAGTTAAAGACTTGGGATCAGCAAAGGGTTCAGCCACAAGGAGCCGCGTTCCCTATGCGGGAAGCGCGCGACTATTGAGTCGTGCCGACCTTCTGCTGCGCATTCTGTTGTTCTTGGAGCTGTCGCCGTAGCTCGAACAAGTTTTGCATCTGTGGAATTGCCTGTGAGGGATCAGCCACCGGTGCCGGATGAGCATCCGCCGCCGTGATGACAAGCGGCAGCCGGGCGGAAAGGG
>JAYTQD010000684.1:0-6756 GCA_043746935.1 Acidobacteriaceae bacterium
CGAAGTTCATGCGTCTTTAGGCTTGTCGAGTTGGCCGGCGGGTGTGGGTGGCGTGGCCGAGTGGGAACAGAAGGTGCGGGGGCTGAGGGCGGCGTTGGATGGGATCGGGGAATTTGGCGTAGTCAGGATATTGGAGGCTGTTGTAAGTGGTTTCGCATCATCACCACAGGCCTTGAAGCGCTGTGCCGCGTAAGAGCAGATCCCTCCACTCCGCAGTTGCTTCGCGTTGCGAAGCAACTGCTCCGGTCGGGATGACAATCTTATTTTGGGTACGGAGTGTCACGGCTGAAGCCGTGACCTGATACAACCTTACCGCTGCGGCTGAAGCCGGTTTTAGAACAGACCGTGATCGCAGCGCTGAAGCACGCCGCCCTGTATCGGCAGTGTCGACTCCCGCCTTTGCAAAGCGGGGCCCCCCGGGTTGCTGGTGTTCTGAAATGGGTCAGAAAGCGTGGAGGGGATGTTTCTTCAGAATTTCCACTGCTTCTTCGTATCCGGGGACATCCGGGTTCAGGGTTCTCGGGCCAATCGCGAATACATAGCGCTGGTTGTGCCCAAGCTCTTCTGGGTCAAAAGGAGCAGCGCTGACGGAGAACTTGCTGTTCTGAAGTCCCCGCCACTGTGCGCGCGAGAAAACCATGATGGGAATCCCCTGCGGTGGCTCCTCCGTAGTACCTGGCGGAGGTGAGATGATCAGAATGGTCCCGCGCTCGACGGTTGTATCGGGTTCTCTGGGACCGCCTTCCCAAGTGCTGAGGTCAATCGAGTACCCCTTCCAATTCCGCGGTAGTGCAAAGGTAAAGCCGTACTTGGTGTTCCTGTAAAGGATCGCAGGGGTGTGTGGCTTAGCGGGCTTGTGTGCTGAGCGAGGGCTAGTTGGCGGGATTGTGTCGGCCTGCGGTGCGGAATGCGCTAGTGTCCCGGCGAGGAGGAGGATGATGAGAATCTTGAAGTTCATGTGGTCAAGATAGCACCCGTACTGCAAGAGTTGTCACAGATTTCTCCCAAGAACAATTCACGGACACAAGTTCTGGCTAGCAATGCAGGGTCTGGCGTTTTAGAGGTTAAGACCGGGGCACACTTGAAGGTGTGCTCTGATACGACTCTTACTCAGCAGCTGAATCGATTTAGAACAGACTTTATCGCAGCGCTGAAGCGCTGCGCCGCCCAAAAGCAGCGCGCGAACAGCCCCACTCAAGCCAGCAGATGGCTTGAAATGGAGCACTCCGGCGGTTGAATCTGGAACGGTCGGGGGAAGGGTGGTTGTTGTGATTCCTGCGTCAGGGGTTCAAGGCCTGCGCCCGGCCAAAAGCAAGAGCAGGTCCCTCCACTCCGCAGTTGCTTCGCGTTGCGAAGCAACTGCTCCGGTCGGGATGACAACCTCAAATCTTGGGTTGGGCGGCACGGCTGAAGCCGGTTTTAGAACAGGGTTTATCGCAGCGCTGAAGCGTTGCGCCGCCCAAAAGCAGTGCTCAATCCAGCGAGCCAAGCAAAGAGCAGATTCCTCCTGGCGTCGGAATGACAAGCTTTGGGAGGGGTCGGGGGTATGGGTCGGGGGTATGGCATCGCACTCCTTCGATTTTGCTTAGGGCAGGCTCTTGAAGGCCCGTTCTCCCGTCCAGGTTGCGTGTGGTGTTTCTGCACGGCAAGAGGCGGGGTGCTTCGATCCGTTGTATCGGCAGCATCGCATCCCACCCTTTCGCACAGAACGTGAAAGGATGGGGCACCCGTCTGTCCGGAATGGGAGGAGAGATCAAAAGCCTGGGGCACCCGTCCAGCGCGCGAACAGCCCCACTCAAGCCAAAAGAGGGCTTGAATGGGGCACCCGGCGAGTCCTACTGAAACAACGGGTGCGGTTTGAAGCTTGCGGCCAGTTCCATTTTAAGGCGCACTAGGTCTGTAGGGCTGTAGGAGTACTCTTCGCTGCATTCGTCGCAGCGGACTTTTAGGCGGTCATTGAACTCGGGTGGGGCCTCGAGGGCGTCGGTCTCGCCCAGTGGGATCTTGTGGCCGCTGAAAATGTTTTGCTGATTGTGGAACTTGCGGTTCTTACAGATCACTACCCAGAGGTACTGCTCTGGTCCCTCCCAAGGATTCCATGCGCCCATAAAGACTCCCCGATTCCACAGTGTCGGCGGAGGAATCGATCCATAACGTCCTGAGTTTTATCACACATCCATCACCTCGACAAGGCACCTTCGGGGTAGGGCGAACCCTAGGGTCCGTAGGCTCTTTCGTTCCTCTTCCCTAGCCGAAAGGGGCGGGGATGGCATAATAGTGCCCGGGGATTGGGGCCAATTCCATGATGGGGTTGTTGGGGGCGCTGCGGCGTCAAAAGAAGTTGTGGCATCGGCGGGCGTCGGCGACGCCGGGGGAGCGAAGGCGCATTGAGCGCTGGCTCGCGACGTCGCGCGTGTTTCTGGCGAGCGCGGCATTGTTTGCGATGTGGTTTCGCGCGGCCGACGCGAGTTCGTATACCGCGACCGCGTATGTGGTAGTCACTATCTACCTGGCTTTCTCCGTCGCGGTCATGTTGTTTTTTCGGTACCGGCGGGATTCGTCGCAGTATTTTGTATTGTTTGTCCATACTGCGGATACCATTTGGCCGGCGCTGATCGCGGTTTTCTCGACAGCGCGCAGCAGTCCGTTTTTTCTCTTCTTTTTCTTCTCGCTGTTGGCGGCGGCCTATCGCTGGGGGCTGCTCGAGACGCTAGTAACGGGTTTAGCCGCCGTGCTTTTCCCGGTGGTGGAAGCGTTTCTGCTGACCCATCTGCATCTAGTCAGCGTGATTCCGCCGGAGCTGGATTCGAGCCGGTTATTCGAACGCGCGATTGCCTTGCTGGTCATGGCGCTGTTGTTGGGATATCTGGGTGAACAGCAGAAGCAGTTGCGCGCGGAAAAGACGGTGATCACGACCATGCTGGGCCGGGCGCGGGTCGAGGCGGGGATGACGGCGACCTTGCAGGCCGTGCTGCACGACATTGGCCAGCTCTACGAGGTGCGCAGCGTGCGAATTGCGGCGCTGGAAAGTAAAGGATTCCGCATGTTCGCCGGAGTACTGGCGGATGGGAAGCCGTTCCACTGGCTGAACGCAACCGTGCTGGACCGCGAGAAGTACCTGTTCGAAATGCCGGCCGTGGTCTGGTACGCGGAGCGGGCGAGCAGCGTCTGGTCGGTGACGGGGATTGATCGTAATGGGAACCGGCTGAAAAATTTGCCAGGTGCTTTTGTCACGCAGCTCGGTACCGAGGCTGGCGCGGTTTCCCTGGCGGGCGTGGATTTTACTTTTGGAGAAGAATGGACGGGGCGGATTTTTCTGGACGACCCACTTAACTTTTCCGGCAGCGAAGAAGAACTGCGGTTCTTACGGGAGTTGCTGGACCAGGTAGGACCCGCTGTGTACAACGTGTTTCTGTTGCGGCGGTTGCGGCAGCGGGCCGGAGCGGTGGAGCGGGCGCGGGTGGCGCGGGAGTTGCACGATGGCGCGGTGCAATCGCTGATTGCCATGGAGATGCAGGTCGATATTCTGCGCCGGCAAGCGGAGACGAAGGCGAGTTCGTTCGCTGGGGAGCTGGGGCGGATTCAGGGGCTGCTGCGCGAGGAAGTGCTCAAGCTGCGCGAACTGATGCAGCAAATGAAGTCGCTGGATGTGGACGGCAAGCGGTTGCCCGCCTTTCTCGCGGAGACGGTGGAACGCTTCCAGCGCGAGACGGGGATTCAAGCGAGCTTCCTCTCCGAAGTGGAAGATGCGGGCCAGCCGCCGCGTGTTTGCAGGGAACTGGCGCGCATCACGCAGGAGGCGCTGGTGAATGTTCGCAAGCACAGCCAGGCCAAGCACGTACTGGTGCGGCTGGGAGCGACCAATGGTTCTTGTAAGTTGACCGTGGAGGATGATGGGAGAGGGTTTGATTTTTCCGGGCGCATGTCTCAAAACGAGATGGAGGCGCGCCGCAAAGGCCCAGGCGTGATTAAAGAACGAGTTCGTTTCATTGACGGCGAACTCACGATAGAATCAAATCCCGGTGAAGGTGCGCGTTTGGAAGTAAGCGTTGCCTCAAAGCCAGAATCTACCTATGAATCCTAACGCGCAAGAAGTTCGCATATTGCTGGCCGATGATCATCCAATTTTTCGCGATGGTCTGAAACGTTTGCTCGAAGCCGAGAGCGGCTTGAAAGTAATTGCTGAAGCCTCCAATGGCGCCGAGGCTGTGAAGCTGGTGAAGTTGCACAAGCCGGATCTGCTGTTGCTGGATCTCTCCATGCCGCAGCAGACGGGGATTGAGGCGATCCGGGAGTTGGGATCGTTGGGCGCATCAGTGCGGATTATTCTGCTGACGGCAGCGGTGGAGAAGAGCCAGATTGTGGAGGCTCTGCAACTGGGCGCTCGCGGAGTGGTACTGAAGGATTCGGCGACGCAGCTATTGATTCAAGCTGTCCGCGTGGTCATGGCGGGCGAGTACTGGGTCGGGCGCGAGCAGGTTTCCAATCTGGTGCAGTATCTGCGGACCTTGATGCAGACGACGGCGCAGGAAGCGCGGCAGCGGAAATTCGGGCTGACGCCGCGGGAGCTGGAAATTGTCTCGGCGGTGGTGGCGGGCTTTGCCAATAAGGAAATCGCCGAGCATTTCAAGATCAGCGAAGACACGGTCAAGCACCACCTGAGCAATATTTTCGATAAGCTCGGGGTCTCGACGCGGCTGGAACTGGCGCTGTTTGCGGTAAACCAGTCGTTGCCGATTATTCCCATTCAATAGCGGTAAATCGTTGAAACTAAGGTCATATACTTAAGTTATGCCTTATGGCACGCACGGGCCATAGTGTAGTTTGGCCGTCGTGAATATTATGGAAATATATTTGTAGGCAGTAGAAATCTGGGTTCCCTCAGCGCATGGGGCGCTAGCCGGATAGAAGTAAAATCAGGGTCCGCTCGCGGCCCCTCAAGGAGAACTACAGTGAGACAATTTTTTCAAAAGCTTTGGCAGGATGAACAAGGTCAGGATATCGCGGAGTACGCAGTCATGCTGGCCGTGATTCTTGTCATTGTGATCGGCACCGTGCGCTTGATTGGTTCCAACGCCAACACCGTCTTTTCGCAGGTGGGCAGCGCGATCGGGTAGTAGTGATCGGATAGAAATTAAGATCCGCGCAAGCTTGGACAAATTTCAAGGCCGGAGACTGGAGCCATCGCTTCAGTTCTCCGGCCTTATTTTTTGTAGCGTACGCTTCCTTGGGAATCGGTCTAATTTCCTGGGGCCGCCGCTGGTTTGTCTGGCGCTGCGTCCGCGACATAGCGGGTCAGATACGGGAAGAACGGCGTGACTTCAAACGGCATCTTCTCCGACGCCGAGACCAAGGCTACGGGCTTGGACTTGAGCAGGGAAACCCTGTTCGTCCAGGCGTCGACTTTGATGCGCCCGCCTAGCGGCAGCGCGGCGATCTGATCGAGTTTCTTGAAGTCGAGCGCGGGAGCTGATTGCGCCAGCGCCTCCATGCGATAGCCGCTGTCGTGCAGGCTGTTGCCCAAGTGAGAGCGAATTAGCTGCTTCAGACTCGGGGCACGCAGTTGCACGGCGCGCAGGAACAGGCCGGGTACGGCGAGCTTGTCTTTGTAGGGAGAGCTGTTGAGAAGCTCAATGGCTTTTTTGTCCGCTGCTGCTTCGTCGGCTGGATCGCGAGTGAATTCCAGGGTTTGGAACGTTTTTTCATCTGGGAAGAACAGGCGGTCGTTGAACGCCATCTTGGTGTCGAGTTTGTGACCCAGCACAACGTGGCTGAGCTCATGCGAGAGCACCATGGCGAGGGAAGCTTCGTCGGGGAGCACATCGAGCAAACCGCGGCTGATGACGATGGTGTGGCCGATAGTGAATGATTCCAAGGGCGTGGTCAGTAGAACGCGGCAACTGACTTCGGGTTGGAGGTCAATGTTGTTGGTGACTTCCAGATTATTGACGACTGTTAGCAATACTTTCTCAACTTCTCCCGGAGGCGCGAGGAGGCCAATTTTCTGAAGCCGTTCGGTGATGTTGCGCTCGGCTTGGTGTTCCCATTCCCTCTGGCTTTCGGTGGGGGAAGGATCCTGGCGGACTTCGCTCTTGTCTTTGACGTCCTGATCCGAGGACTCGACCATGATTTCGGAAAACTCAGAGTTACTGTCCAGGGCCGCAGTATCGTAGCCCCAGAGGCGGGTCTGCGACTTGAATTTTAATTTCTGCCCGAAACGGTATTTCAGGTCCGCCTCTTCGCTGTAGATGTAGGCGGGAAGCCAGATGCCGGGGCGGATGTTCAATCTCCAACTATCAAAGTGCAAGTAGAAAGCGAAACGCGACGAGGCGCTATAGGTGCCATTGAAACGCACGATATTGTAGGCCTGATCTTCCACCCAGATGCGGCCGAGGAATTTTCCAGAGCCTGATTTTTCCTTGGGTTGAACATCAATGACCAGGCAACGGATTTCGCCTAGGAATTCGCGCCGCACGAATTTGAAGTCGTAATCGCGGCGGTCGAAGTTTGTATCCAGTATGACCATTTGCGCGAAGCCCAGCGGCAGAAACTTCATCGAGTAAATACTGGTGAGCTGGTCGAGCGAGCGGTGAAACAGATTGGCTTGAGTGCGGAAGGAAACGTCTTTCGTCTGACCGTCGCTCAGGTCCAGGCGCCCGAGGAAATATTCGTCGTTGACGGGGACGCTGTTGAGCTCGGGGTCGGGTTTCATGTTCTGGATGTAGGTCTCGACCAGGGGGTGCATTTTTTGCATTT
>JAYTQD010000685.1:0-2538 GCA_043746935.1 Acidobacteriaceae bacterium
TTTGACGGGCGAATGGGTGCTGCGTGCAGCGGTGATCGCCCTGATTGGAGCGCTGCTGGGCGCGGTCTACCCAGCGGTGAAGGCGGCCCGCAAAGACCCAATCGACGCTTTGGCCTACGAGTAAGCGGCTTTTGGCATGCCTTGGTTGACAGAGGCCCCTTTTTTCCACTATCCTTAAACTTTTGAGAGCCAACGATTGTCCGCCTGAGCGCCTTGTACGTTTCCGCTAGGACTGACTCCGCGGTCTTCTTTCGTTTCTTTTACAGGAGAATCTGATGTCAACCTATTTCCCCAAAGCGGGGGAAATCGTACGCAAGTGGTATGTCGTGGATGCCGAAGGGCAGACGCTCGGACGTATGGCTACCCAAGTGGCCCTGATCCTTATGGGCAAAGAGAATCCCCAGTACACGCCGTTTATCGACACGGGCGATCACGTTGTGGTCATTAATGCGGCCAAGATTCGCGTGACCGGCGCGAAAGTGGAGCAGAAGGCTTATCACCGCTATACCGGCTACCCGGGTGGTTTGCGCACGGAAGACTACAAAGACCGCATCCAGAACAAGCCGGAAGCGATCATCAAGGACGCGGTCGTCCGCATGTTGCCCAAGACCAAGCTGGGCGGGCAGATGATCGACAAGCTCAAGGTGTATCGCGACGATAAGCACCCGCACGAGGCGCAAAAGCCGGTCGCGAAAGTCTTAGCAAAGTAGTTAATTAACCGGCAAGTTGTCGACTAATTAGTGATCAGTTAAGTGCAAGGGCGAGTCCTCTGGCGCGCCGCCCAAAAATTTGTAGCAAAGGCGAGATCGAAACATGGCTGAACTAGTTCAATATTACGGAACGGGACGCCGCAAGACGGCTGTCGCCCGTGTGTTTTTGCGTCCCGGCAGCGGCGAATTCAAGGTTAACGGCAAAGCGTTCGAAGAATATTTCGTGACCGATGCCCAGCGCGGCGCGGCCAAGTCTCCGCTCGCAACCAGCGAGACCGCGGGTACTTTTAATGTGCTCGCCACGGTTTCTGGTGGCGGCGTGAATGGCCAGGCCGATGCCGTCAAGATGGGCATCGCCCGCGCGCTGATGGTTTTCAACATTGAACTGCGCAAGCAGCTGAAAGCCGCAGGCATGGTTACACGTGATCCGCGTGGCAAAGAGCGCAAGAAGTACGGCCAAAAAGGCGCTCGCAAACGGTTCCAGTTCAGCAAGCGTTAAGCAACTGGTTTTTGGAGTTCAATTCATCTCGCGCCTCACAGCGCGGGTGCGGGAATGGCAATTCGGAGCCTAAGCGCTCCGGATGCAGATCAACATAGGAGGTTGATTTGGCGAATATTACGATGAAGGAATTGCTCGAAGCAGGTGTTCACTTCGGGCATCAAACCAAGCGCTGGAATCCCAAGATGAAGGAATACATCTTTGGAGAACGCAACGGCATTTACATCATTGATCTCCAGAAGACGCTGAAGATGTTCAAGGAAGCGTCGAAATTCGTGCAGGAACTGGCCGCGCAGGGCAAGACGATTATGTTCGTCGGCACCAAGCGCCAAGCGCAGGACGCGATCACCGAAGAGGCGACGCGCTGCAACATGTTCTACGTGAACAACCGCTGGCTCGGTGGCCTGCTGACCAACTGGGTCACGGTGCAGAAGTCGGTGAAGCGCCTCAAGGAACTCGACGAAATGGCCACCGATGGCCGTTACGAGTTGCTGCCGAAGAAAGAAGTCATCGTTTTGGAGCGCGCCCGCAAGCACCTCCAGGCGAACCTGGCCGGCATCAAGAATATGAGCCGCGTGCCGGATGCGATTTTTGTCGTCGATTCCAACAAAGAGCAGATCGCCGTCCGTGAAGCTCGCAAGCTAGGCATTCCCGTGGTCGCCGTGGTCGATACGAACTGCGATCCCAGCGAGGTGGATTACGTCATTCCCGGCAACGATGACGCGTTGCGCGCGATTCGTCTGTTCACGTCGAAGATTTCCGAATCGATTGTGGAGGGACAGCAGCTGCGTATTGCGGGTCAGACGGATGAGCCAGCTGCCGATGCGGGTCCGGCCGAAGTTCCGGCGGGAGGCGGGGGAATTTACCCTGCCGATTCCTCCGCCATCGAAGGCTACGTGGGTGAGGACGGCGAAGACATCAGCATGGAAGAAGTGCTGGGACGCGGCAAACGGGTGGCCCCGGTAGCGGCCGCTCCGGTTGTTGTTCCGGCCGCTGTGCTAGTCGAAACGCCCGCGGAAGCCCCGGTCGAAACACCGGTCGAAACACCGGCGGTGTAACTAGCGCGTTTTTGTTGCAGCGAATTGGACCCGCGCGCGTCCCTCGCCGCGGGTCAAGTTTTGTTTACCTGATTTTCACGCATGGGCTTCTCGCGAGGCTCATAGCATTGGACGCATCACACGAGAAAACGAGAATTATTGAATGAGCACAACGACTATGGATATCTCAGCGAAACAAGTCAAAGAACTCCGCGAAAAAACCGGAGCGCCCATGATGGATTGCAAACAAGCCTTGGTGGAAGCCAAAGGCGACATGGAGCAGGCCATCATC
>JAYTQD010000686.1:0-17006 GCA_043746935.1 Acidobacteriaceae bacterium
GAAACACAAATACCACTAGCACTACCAGCACGATAGACAGCAATAACGTGCGCTCGGTATCCGCCACCGAAGCCCGGATCGTGATCGTGCGATCCATCACTACGCTCACATCAATAGCCGGAGAGATTGAGGCACGTAACTGGGGCAATTCAGCGCGAATCCGGTCCGCCGTTTCGATGATGTTGGCGCCCGGTTGCCGGGAAAGAATAATCAGCACCGCCGGCTTGCCATTGGCGAGGCCACCGTTGCGCATATCTTCCACCGAATCCTGCACATCCCCAACGTCCCCTAGCCGCACCACGCCCTTGGGGCTGGTCCCCACGATCACCTTGCGGTAGTCCTCCGCGATGTAAATCTGATCGTTGGCCCGGATGGTCCAGGCGTTCACCGGTCCGGATATCTGACCCTTCGGGCGATTAGCATTCGCCGAACCGAGAGCCGTTCGCACTCTGTCAAGACCGATGCCGAGTTGATTGAGCAGCGTCGGATTCAGTTCAACGCGCACGGCGGGCTTAGCCCCACCTCCGACGAATACCTGTCCCACACCTTCCACTTGTGCGAACTTTTGAGCCAGAACAGTGTCAGAGACGTCAAAAATTTTGGGCAGAGGAATGGTATCGGACGTCAGTGCCAAAATTATCACGGGCGCATCCGCCGGGTTCGCCTTGCGGTACGAGGGATTATTCGGCAGATTCGCCGGCAACTGCCCACGCGCCGCGTTGATGGCAGCCTGCACATCGCGTCCGGCCGCATTTATGTTGCGCCCCAGGTCAAACTGCAGGGTTACATTGGTTGAGCCCAACTGGCTCGTCGAAGTCATTTGGGTAATCCCAGCAATACGCCCAAACTGCCGCTCCAGCGGCGTCGCCACGGCAGAGGCCATCGTCTCCGGACTCGCTCCGGGCAACCCCGCCTGCACCGAAATAACGGGAAACTCTACCTGCGGCAGCGGCGCCACGGGGAGGAACTGAAACGCAATCCCGCCCGCCAACAACAAAGCCAATGTCAGCAGCGTCGTACCTACGGGCCGCTTGATGAATGGAGCCGAAATATTCATCGCTTATTCCGCCACCGGCTCAGCAATGACGTTCCCAACTCGGAAACGCACAAATTTACTGGCCAAACTATCGAAAGCCAAATACACAACCGGCGTCGTGAACAGCGTGAGCAATTGACTCAGCAACAGGCCACCTACAATCGTGATACCTAAAGGGTGCCGCAGTTCGGAACCTGTACCCGTACCCAGCGCCAGAGGTAAGCCCCCCAGCAGCGCGGCCATCGTCGTCATCAGGATGGGCCGCAGCCGCAGCAGGCACGCTTGGTAGATGGCTTCCTCCGGAGTTTTTTTCTCCACACGCTCCGCCTCAATGGCAAAGTCGATCATCATGATCGCGTTCTTCTTCACAATTCCGATCAGCAGAATGATGCCGATGAGCCCGACAATACTGAGATCGTTCCGCGTCAGGATCAGCGCCACAATCGCGCCTACACCCGCCGACGGCAGCGTGGAGAGAATCGTGATCGGATGTATGTAGCTCTCGTACAAAACGCCAAGGACGATATACACCGTGACAATCGCGGCCAGAATCAGCCAAGGCTCTGAGGTCAACGAGTTACGGAACGCCGCCGCCGTACCTTGAAAATTCGTATGAATGCTAATGGGCAGATTGATCTCGCGTTCCGCGCCATCAATTACCTTCGTCGCATCGCCCAGCGACACGCCAGGCGCTAGGTTGAATGAAAGCGTCACCACCGGAAATTGACCCTGATGGTTGATGGTCAGCGGGGTATGATGCGTCTCGAAATGAGCAAACGATGCTAGCGTCACCTGCGCGCCGCTGTTCGACTTCACGTAAATATCTTTCAGCGCATCGGGACTCTGCTGAAAGCTCGGCGCCACTTCCAACACTACGTGGTACTGATTCAGCTGCGTAAAAATGGTGGAAACCTGCCGTTGACCGAAAGCGTCATACAACGTGTCATCAATCGCTTGCGGCAAAATTCCCAGTCGCGATGCCGTGTCCCGGTCCACTATCAAGTCAGCTAGCAAGCCGCCATTCTGTTGATCTGTAGCCACGTCCCGCAACTCCGGCAACGCCCGCAGCTTGGCCACAAGTTGCGGTACCCAGGTATTCAGTTCGTCCGCGCTGGCATCTTCCAGCGAATACTGATATTGGGTGCGGCTCACCCGGTCTTCCACTGTCAGATCCTGCACCGGTTGCAGGTAAAGCGTAATTCCTTCAACGTGTGCCAATTGTGTCTGCAATCGTCGGATTATTTCCGACACTGTCTCCGTGCGCTGGTCACGCGACTTCAGATTGATCTGAATACGTCCGCTATTGGGCGTAACGTTCGTCCCATCTACTCCAATAAAGGAAGAAAGGCTCGCCACCGCTGGGTCTTTCAAAATCACTTGCGTCAGAGCTTGCTGCCGCTCTGCCATCGCTGGGAACGATACGGAAGCTGGTCCCTCCGAGATACCCAGGATCGCACCGGTATCTTGCACGGGGAAAAATCCTTTCGGGATGTAGACGTATAGGGCCAAAGTAAATACCAGCGTCGCAACCGTGGTGACCAACGTCGCCGTTCTGTGCCGCAATACAATGCGCAGCATCCGCCCATAGAACTGCACGATGCGCTGGTAGTAGTCCTCTGACGCTTGCATGAACTTGCCCATCTTCTTGTCTTTTGCCGACTTGAGGAGCAACGAGCACATCATCGGCGTCAAAGTGAGCGAGACCACGGCAGACACCAAAATGGTGACCGCCAAAGTTACAGCAAACTCACGGAATAACCGGCCAACGATGTCCCCCATAAACAAGAGTGGGATCAACACGGCAATCAGTGACACGGTGAGCGAAACAATCGTGAAGCCGATCTGCTTCGAACCTTTCAGCGCCGCCTCCAGCGGCGAATCCCCTTCTTCAAGAAAGCGATCAATGTTCTCGATCATGACGATCGCGTCATCCACCACAAATCCAGTGGAGATCGTTAGCGCCATGAGCGTCAGATTATTCAGGCTGTAGCCCAAAACGTACATCACGCCGAACGTACCCACTAGCGAGAGCGGCACCGCAACGCTGGGGATAATCGTCGCTGCCACATTCCGCAGAAAGAGGAACATGACCATCACCACCAGCACAACGGTCAGCATCAATTCAAACTGAACATCCTTCACCGAGGCGCGGATGGTTTCCGTGCGGTCACTCAAAATCATCACGTTGACCGAGGACGGCAGCGAGTGCTGCAACTGCGGCAACAGCTTCTTGATACTGTCAGCTACCGAGATGATGTTGGCGCCGGGCTGGCGCTGCACGTTCACAATCACCGCCGGATTCAGGTTCATCCAGGCAGCTTGTTTATTGTTCTCCGTGCCGTCGATCACGGTAGCAATGTCCGACAGGCGTACCGGAGCGCCTTTGCGATACGCCACTACCAGCGGGCGATAGTCCATGCTGGAATTCAACTGATCGTTGGCGCCAATCGTGAAAGACTGGCGCGGGCCGTCGATCACGCCTTTCGCCTGATCCACATTGGCCAGCCCGAGCGCCGTCCGCACATCTTCCAGGCTCAGATCATAAGAAGCGAGCGCCGTTGGGTTGGCTTGAATGCGAACAGCCGGCTTCTGCCCGCCGCTAATCGACACCAGACCCACACCAGGCAACTGCGAAATCTTCTGCGCCATCGCCGTATCTGCTAGGTCTTCAATCTTCGATAGTTCCAGCGTGTCCGACGTCAGCGCCAAGGTTAGAATCGGGGAATCAGCTGGGTTCACCTTGCTATAAATCGGCGGGTTCGGCAGATCACGCGGCAAGTACGTGCCCGACGCGTTGATGGCGGCCTGCACCTGCTGTTCGGCGACATCAATATTCTGATCGAGCGCAAACTGGAGAGTCACGATTGAACTGCCAAACGAACTCGTCGAAGTCATCTGGCTTAGCCCTGGCAACTGCCCGAACTGCCGTTCCATCGGCGCCGTGACCGAAGAAGCCATCACGTCAGGCGACGCTCCCGGGTAAAACGTCACCACTTGAATCGTCGGGTAGTCCACTTCGGGCAACGCCGAAACCGGCAACTGCCGGTAGGCCACAATTCCCACCAACAGCAAGCCGATCATCAGCAACGTGGTCGCAACCGGCCGCTCAATAAATAGTCGTGACGGATTCATTGACCGCTGCCGCCGTTTCGTGGCCTGACTCCGGTACTGACGGAACTCTGCCCACCCGCGCCTGCACCTTGCCGCGCCCCTAAAGCCGCGCTTACATCCACCGTCATGCCGGCCTTCAGTTTGTCCTGACCATCGGTTACAACGATCTCTCCCTCCGCCAGTCCCTGCGCAATCGCGCTCAGGCTTCCCTGCTCCAGTGCCACCGTCACCGGTCGAACTTCCGCCGTCTTATCCGCTTTCACCACGTAGGCGAATGTCCCTTGCGGTCCGCGTTGAATCGCAGCCGACGGCACCACAATCGCATTCTTCTTCGATTCCAGCAACAGCCGGGCATTCACAAACTGATTCGGCCACAACGAGCTATCCTGATTTTGAAACATGGCTTTCAAGCGTCCCGTGCCTGTCGTCTGGTCGATCTGGTTGTCGATAGTCCCGAGTTGGCCTGTCGCCAATTTGGTCTGGTCATCCCGGCTGTAGGCTTCCACCGTCAGTTTTCCAGATTTCATATGCTGTGCCACCGTTGGCAGTTGATCTTCGGGCAACGAAAACAAAACCGCAATCGGCTGCAGCTGCGTGATGATGAGCAATGGGTTCGCGTCCGCGGCATGTACAATGTTGCCCACGTCCACCAATCGCAGCCCAATGCGCCCTGTAATCGGCGCTGTAATGTGGCAATAGGTAATTTGCAGCTTGGCGCTGGCAATCTGCGCCTCGTCGTTGCGTGTTGCTCCTTCCAACTGATCCACCAGCGCACCCTGCGTATCCACTTGCTGCTGCGAAACCGCCCCCGATTGCCTCAGCAAATCCTGAAACCGCTGGAAATTTAGCCGCGCATCCCGCAATTGCGCCTGATCCTTAAACAACGTCGCCTGCGCCTGCGTCAGTTGCACTTCAAACGGCCGCGAGTCAATCACCGCCAGGAGCTGCCCCTTCTGCACCTGTTGCCCTTCCTTGAACGCCACCTGGAGGAGCTGCCCATCCACCCGGCTCTTGATCGAAACCGAGTTCGACGGCGTCACCGACCCCAGTCCGCTCAAGTACACCGGCAAGTCCATCCGCCGCGCCGCCGCCACAGCCACCGGAACACTCGACGGCGCCGCCACTGCCCCTCTGGGACTGGCATTCCTGCAACCCAATAGAAGATCTGCCACAAGCAGAGCACACACCAGCCCGACCGGCGCAACGGCATTCCTGGCCATAAGATTCATGTCTAAGGTGATTCCTTTCCGATCCTGTAACACCGCTCGTTCGTGACTGTCTTGCCCGATGCGGGATGAAATCCACCGCACGGGATTATCATATAGACGTATTAGCCTATCGTGCGGATGCGCCTAACCATCATTCTTTACAATTAGTTACATTCCCGACTCTTACGCTTTATTACGCTGAATTCAATCGACCCTTGCCGTCGTGGCCTGCATCTTTCTCGGGATGCAAACGCTTATACACAGTTCATAGTTGGAAGACCAGGAACTATGAGCTGGGCGATCTCTGCCGGATCAGAGAACCCCCGAAGCAGCCAGGATTAAGACCATCTAATACAACAACGGATTTACCCTGACGCCGGGTAAATACCACATCTCTTCTAAATGAGTGTCCTTGCAGACAATGCTAAGACCTACGAAATACCTGTCGTCGAGGCCGACGACTTCATAGCGCTAGAACGCAACACGTCTGCGTTCTAACTGGACGTCCCTTTGAGTCAGCTCAGAGCCGGCTTCTACACCCGCTAAATCAACGTCGTGGTCGCTGTAGCCGATTCGCATTCCCGGGCCTGGCGTTGCTCTTCGCTCTTCCGCACCTTAGCGCTTCTGCCACAAAGGGACGGGCATCGACGCTGTCCCCCTTGCGGGCAGCGTCGACGCCCTTGGCTACGCTCACCAAGCACCCCTACTTCTTGCTGACCTCGGTCAGAACGGTATTCGCCGTCAGTTGAATCAACGGGGTCAGGACATCTTCGCCGTCGGACTTCGCCTTGCCCTGTAGCGCATTCTGGACCCGGGGCGTGGTCTGTCCAGTGGGGACAAGCTGATACTGCACGGTCACATCGTCCTTGGACTTGATCTGACCGTTGAACCCCGCCAGTTGACTAATCGCCTGCTGTTGCGCGGACTGTGCAGCTACGGAAGCCGCCGTGGATGCGATCATGCCTCCCATCCCGTGAGCCATCATCCCCATCGGCGTCATGTTCGCGATCGGTGCGGCGATCTTCATGAACTTACCGAAGCCGCTGCCGGAGCTATGCTTGACGACTACGCTGGAAAACAGAACGTAGTCACACTGCTTCTGTTGGGCTTCCGCCTGTACCTGCATGGGAACATGGGAATCGAGAGCCGCAATCTCGACCGCCGGGCCGCTCATGAGCGCAATCATTGCGTTGCGGATAGGCGTACTGTAGTCCGCTCCCGCGTTGCTACCCTGACCTAGTTGCGCCTCCGGTGGCGCCACGCCCACGCGGATCTTTCCGGGTACTTTGGGCCCGAGCGCTTGCGGCGCGACGACTGGGGCTGCAACTGGCGCGCTTCCACCCATTCCGGGCATACCGGGCATGCCGCCGAGACCCGGAGAGCCGAGCGGCATGCCGCCCCCAAGACCGAGTTTCGCCTTCCCCCATACTGATTTTTTCGCAGGTTCCGCAGGGGCTTTCTGCGCCGATTGCGGGATGGGCGCAACGTTAGGACTCGCCTGCGGCAATCCTTGCGGCGCACCGTTCAACTCCGCCACCGAATTAACCTGGCGGTATCCCGACGGCACATCGAAGAGTTCATCGGGCAGACTCGGCTGCTTGGTCAGTTCGCTCGTCTGGATGTGCATGGTGGTCGTGCCTGCGCCGGAGTTGTGCATGGTAATCGTCTCGGACATTGGGAAACCGGGCTTGCCACTCCCGATCCGGCGGGAGACCACCCGGTCATGGCAGTTGTCGCCTTGGCGCGCCGGAGGAACGTAGTGGGCACAGCCCGTCTGCTCCTTCGCGAGATCGGCATACCAGCCGTCGAGCTCGATCTTCTCGTGTACTTGGGAACATGCCTTCGGGGAAGACTCCTCGGAAATCACAGCCTTCAGGTGGCGGACGACGTAACCGAACATCTGCTTGCGCTCGCCCGAGTCGGTGATGGTCGTGGTCACGCTAATCGTTCCTTCGGACTCCGCCTGCGCATCGGTAGCCACAGCCGCCGTGTGGGCAGCAACGTCCTCTTGTGGGTCGTTGGCCACAACAAACGTTTGTGTCTCTTCATTCAGCGTCAAGGTGCGCTTGAGATCGCACTGGCGGATGGTTACGGAGCTTCCGTTGACGTTTCTTTCCCGCGCTCCCTTGATGGAAGTATCCGTCGTGGAAACGACGTTTCCATTAATGGACATGCTCTTCTTGATGTGCAGATCATCGGCCTGGGCCGCTGTGAACAAGGTCAGCAGAGCACCGATCACGTAAATGTAGCAAAACCGAAGGGAAGACATAGTGGACTCCTGAGAGATGTCGTAAGGGGTGAAGTGCTCGCAAGCGACACGGCCGATTTCGGGTTACAAATCCGATGTTCGACCGTGCAACCCACGAGACATCTTCCCCTTCACTATGTAAAGCGAAAAAATTTTGGGAATTGGCTCATGTAGAGTTGCAGATTGAGCCAACGAATCCGCAAAATGTGAATAACTGTATTATTTTCAATAACTTAGACGAAAGTCTGGGGCTGGAGTGGTAATTGATTGTCGAACTTATCGTCCGAGATAGTGCTCGGACGGCACGTCCCGCAACCACTTCGCCGCCGTTTCCGCTGTGATGTCTCGCTGCGGCATGCCCAGCATCTCGTAACCGACCATGAATTTCTTTACCGTCGCCGACCGCAGGAGAGGGGGATAGAAGTGCGCGTGCAAAGCAAATTCCGGATGGGCTTGGCCGTCGGTGGGACGCTGGTGGAAGCCCATCGTGTAGGGAAACGAAGTCTTGAAGAGGTTGTCGTAGCGAATCGTCATCTGGCGGAGGATGTCGGCTAAGGCCGTGCGCTCATCGTCGGTAAGTTCGTCGAGAGCGGAAACGGGTCGCCGACTCAAGAGTAGTGTCTCGAACGGCCAGATGGCCCAGAACGGCACGAGGACGACGAAGTGATCGTTGGCGCAAACGATCCGTTCTTGTTTTTCCAACTCGAGCTTTAGGTAATCCGACAACAGAGTCGATCCGTGTGCCTGGTAGTGGTCACCGAAGGCGGCGAGTTCCTTGGCTAGTTCATTGGGAAGCGTTGCATTGGCCCATATCTGGCCGTGCGGATGCGGATTACTGCAGCCCATCATAGCGCCGCGATTTTCAAAAATCTGAACCGCGCGAATGTTGGGCTGGCTGCCGAGGTCGGAAAACTCCTTGGCCCAAGCGTCGACCACGTTGCGAAGTTCAGCGACACTCATGCGAGCCATGGTGAGATCGTGACGCGGGGAGAAGCAAACAACCCGGCAGCGCCCGGATTCGCTGCGGGCTAGGAGAAGGCCCTTTTCTTCGACTTCGCCAACTGGCGTATCGGGCTTCATCGCGGCAAAATCGTTGTCGAAAACAAAGGTGCTGGTATAGGCGGGATTCTTTACGCCGCCCGCGCGCACATTCCCCGGGCACAGGTAACAGCTAGGATCGAACGTTAACTGCGTTTCCGCGGCAACTTCTTCCACTTGTCCTTGCCAGGGACGCTGGGTTCGATGGGGTGAAACCAGAACCCACTCTAGCGTCAAGGGATTGAAGCGCCGATGGGGATGAGCCGCTAGATCCAGGGAAATCATGGTTTCTCGTATCCGTCCGGGTGCGCCTGATGCCACTGCCAGGCGCTGGCAACGATGGTTTCCACATCCGGTACAGTAGGCTGCCAACCCAGTTCCCGACGAATTTTTTCCG
Source organism: Acidobacteriaceae bacterium (assembly GCA_043746935.1). GTDB lineage: Bacteria > Acidobacteriota > Terriglobia > Terriglobales > Acidobacteriaceae > JANXUC01. Next base: position 9,039 of record JAYTQD010000686.1, read on the forward strand.
AGCTTGCGATGAGAACAGCTGGATCTCCCGCGCGGCGGGGCGATTCAAGCACGGGAATTGCGCGCCCAGTCACCTTGCGGGCCACTTCCACCACTTGGCGTACGCTAAAACCCTGCCCGTTGCCAAGGTTGTAAATGAGCGGGCTGGATTTCTCCAGGGCTTGCAGGGCCAGCAGATGCGCCGCCGCCAGATCGCTAACATGAATGTAGTCGCGCACGCAGGTGCCGTCGGGCGTGGGGTAATCCGTACCAAAGATGTTTACGTTTTCCAGTCGGCCCAAGGCAACATTGAGAATCCGCGGTATCAGGTGAGTCTCCGGTTGATGCGCTTCACCGCGATCCGCACTCACTGCGCCTGCGGCATTGAAGTAACGCAGGCTCGCGTAGCGCAGTCCGTGGATTTGATGGAACCAAGCGAGCATGCGCTCCACCAGTAACTTAGACTCCCCATAAGCATTGGTTGGCCGCACCGGGTCGTCTTCCTGAATTGGAGTGCGATCCGGATTGCCGAACAGCGCCGCCGTCGAAGAAAAGACAAAGCGTTGGACTCCCGCGGCTAGCATGGCTTCCAGGAGCGTCAGCGTATTGAGGGTATTGTTGCGAAAGAATTGCTCCGGGGCTTTCATCGACTCCCCGGCTTCGATCAAAGCTGCAAAATGCATGATGGCATGGAACTGTTGGGTGCTAAGAACATGATCCAAGAGGCTGCGGTCCGCCAAATCGCCGACGACCAGATCAGCGCCATTCGGCACAGCCTGACGATGACCGCGGCTCAGGTTATCCAAGACAACCACCTGATGCCCGGCCTTCACCAGCTGCCCGACCACAACGCTCCCGATATATCCGGCTCCGCCGGTGACCAACACTGTCATAGGCTTCGCACTCACTTTATTTCTCCCACCCCGTCGGCAGCGGAACAAACATAAATCTCCGGTTTGCGCCCGGTTGCACGCTCATATCCTTCGCTAACACTTTTTTGGAAAGCATCCACGCACTCATCCTCCATCAGAGTGATGGTGCAACCGCCAAAGCCGCCGCCAGTCATTCGCGTGCCGTAGACGCCATCAGCCTGTTCACCAAGTTCCACCATCAGGTCCAGCTCCGCGCAGCTCACTTCAAAATCGTCGCGCAGGCTTTGGTGCGATTGGCGCATCAAATCTCCGAATGCCGCCAAATCTCCAGAATCGAGTGCATCCGCAGCCCGCAGGACACGAGCGTTTTCGCTAACAACATGGCGGCAGCGCCGCAGAACCGTATCGGACAGCTCGTGGCCATACGACTCAATATCCGCCAGCGTCACGTCCCGCAAAGCCCTGGCATTCAGAAGATGCCTGGATAAGCTACGAACCCCCTCTTCGCACTCGGCACGCCGCTCATTGTATTCACCCTGAGAGTGGTTGTGTTTCACCATCGTGTTACAGATCACCAGGGGCACGCCGGCTAGGGGAAGCAACCGGTATTCCAACGACCGGCAATCCAGCAACAACGCCTGATCTCGCCTCCCATGTGTGGACACAAACTGGTCCATAATTCCGCACTTCGCGCCAACAAACTCGTTTTCCGCACGCTGGGACAGCAACGCTAGCTTCTTCAGGTCAATCGGTTGTTCGGCCAAGTCCAACAGAGCGTACCCAACCACCACTTCAATCGAAGCGGAAGAGCTAAGCCCGGCCCCTTGCGGCACATCCCCGGAAACGACCAAGTTAGCCCCATGAAGTCGGACTCCAGATTGAGCAATCAGTCTCGCAACTCCGAGAGCGTAGTCGCTCCAGTGTCCGGAGCGCGTCGCGGGCAAGTGGTCCAAGTCGAACTCGACCTGCTCGGAATAGTTCTCCGAATGAATCACAAGCTTTCGGTCGGTTCGCGCCGCAAGGGCCACATACGTATGGAAACCGATTGCCGCGGGCATCACGAACCCATCGTTGTAATCGGTGTGCTCGCCGATCAAGTTAACCCGTCCCGGAGCGGCATAGACGCGCGGAGAGTCTCCGAACATCTGGCTAAATCGGCGGCCTTGGTTGTGGGCACACTCTTCGACGGTTCGGCTCGCGGGATTCATGTAAGGATTAAGGATATGGGGCGATACCAGCATGGATGAAGAAAATCTTGAGCTTAAACGCTTAACTTCACTCCTGCCAAGTTGTACGATGGCCTCCGGCCAGTTGTCAAACCGCGCTGCGGGTGGTTCGATCAAAGGCCTTTTGAATCAAGGTGTAACGCGCCGCGCCCAGGATGCCTGCGTCGTCGTTGAGTACAATCTTGACCGGTATGTCCTTGAGCAACGGCGCCATACGGCCCTTATCAAGGAATGACTCCATAAAAATGGGTCCCTTCATCTTGGGCACAATCTTTGCGGCGATGCTGCCACCGATGAAAATTCCGCCCGTCGACATAAAAGTGAGTGCGCAGTCCCCGGCGTGGGCGCCATAGACACTCACAAATATGGATAGAGCCTGCTCGCAAATCGCTGCCTTGCCCTCCAACGCGAGCCGCGAGATCGCAGCGGGGGCATCGTTAGCTTCCTTGATCTGCGTCTTCAACCAATCGGGCTCGTCAGACTTCCCTGTTTCACGAAGGAAGTCATAAATATTTTTAATCCCTGGGCCTGAAGCAATGCGCTCGTAGCTCACCCGTCCGTCGTACTTCGTTCTCAGGTAACGCAAGAGTTCGCCCTCCACATCATTCCGTGGCGCGAAATCCGTGTGCCCACCCTCACAGGCAAACGGATGATGCCGCCGGCCATCCCAATAAAGACCCGCGACTCCAAGTCCGGTTCGCGCCGAAACGACGGCGCGATTCCCTTGTGCATCCTCCGAGCCTTCATTGAGGGTGATGAAATCTTTATCTTCGAGCGCATCAATTCCGTAGGCGTAGGCTTCCAGGTCATTGAGCAAACCCACTGCATTGAGCTTGAGTTGCCGAGCCAGCTCGCGGGAATCAATGGTCCAAGAGAGATTGGAGATTTTGCAGCGTCCACTCCGCACTGGACCGGCCACACCGAAGCATGCACTCTCGACCGGTATGCCACCCGTCCTCACAAACTCCGTGATGATCTCGGACAGCCCGCTATGACTCTGGCTTCCGTACACAGTTTCGACTACACAATGTAGCTTATTGCCTTCTGTTTCGAAAGCGGCTAGTCGAGCATGCGTAGCGCCGATCTCGCCTGCGAGAATCATTCGATTTGCCTCCATTGACGGCCGTCAAGCTCCAGAAGATCGTCGGCTTCTTTCGGCCCCCAAGTGCCGGCCGCATAGTTGGGAAACCGGCGCGGCGGCAGCGCCTTCCATACATCCAGAACCGGATCTACAATCTTCCATCCCGCTTCCACCATGTCCGCTCGCTGGAATAGCGTCGCGTCTCCGATCATGCAATCGTAGAGCAACACCTCGTACCCGGTGTAGGAGTCTGCTCCAAAATACTTGGAGTATTCGAAACTCATATCCACCGACCCGACTCGAAGAACCGCTCCCGGAATCTTCGCGCCAAAACTCAGAGATATCCCTTCCACGGGCTGAATCTGGATGACAAGCTGATTCTTTTGCATTTGGTGCAGAGCAGCATTGCGAAACAATTCGGTCGGCGTTTGCCGGAACTGAATCGTGATCTCCGTGTGTCGTTTCGCCATTCGCTTTCCTGTTCGGATATAAAATGGCACACCCGCCCAACGCCAGTTGTCGATGTTCAACCGAAGGGCTGCGTATGTCTCCGTCTTCGACGACGGAGAAACACCGGGCTCAGTTCGATAGCCGGGCACTTTCTCGTTGGCCAGGACGCCCTCGCCATACTGCCCACGCACACTGCGCTCCAGTACATCGTCGGGATCTAACGGTTGTACCGCCCGCAAGACTTTGGCTTGCTCGTTCCGGACCGCGTCGGCATTGAGGGACGCCGGGGCCTCCATTGCTGTGAGACTCAGGAGCTGCATCACGTGGTTCGGTACCATGTCGCGCAATGTGCCCGCGGTATCGAAGTAGCCGCCCCGCTGCTCAACGCCGACGGTCTCCGCATTTGTGATCTCAACGTGGTCGATGTAACGGCGATTCCAGATGGGCTCAAAGATAGCGTTATCAAAACGGAACACTAAGATATTCTGAACCGTCTCTTTACCCAGATAGTGATCAATGCGGTAGATCTGGTTTTCGGTGAGCACTCCTTTGATCTGCTTGTTGAGAGCCTTAGCGGAATCGAGATCATTTCCGAAGGGCTTTTCGATGACAACGCGCCGCCAGCACCCGTTTCCCTGGTCGGCAAGGCCTGCCTGACCCAGTTGCTGCACAACTTCCGAAAAGAACCGTGGCGCGACGGCCAGGTAAAACAAGTAACTTCCCCCAGTACCCAGATCCCGGTCGATCTCAGCCAAACGGTTTTTGAGGGTCAAATACGTAGCGGGATCAGCAAAATCACCACGCTGGTAGTAGAGCCGCTGGGTGAACCATGTCCACGCTTCGCTGCCGTGATCTTCCGCTTGCAGAAATTGGGTGACCTGAGCGCGGAACTGCTCCACGCTTAAGTCATCGTGGGAGACGCCCATGACTGCAAAATTTGCAGGCAATAACTTCGCCTTCACCAGATTGTAGAGCGCCGGAACCAGCTTGCGCATCGTCAGGTCGCCGGACGCTCCGAAGAGCACCATCACACAGGGGCCGGCGGGCCGGCCGGCTCGCGCGGGTTCGTGTTCCACGTTCTCTGCCACAGTCGCCATCGTGTACTCGCTGGTTCGGATTGTGATATCCGGCTAGACCTTGGTCGCAAGCATTGTACGACGCTAGCGATCTCGGGTGTTGGCAATGTGGCCACGCAGGACCGTCACCGAGGCCTGAGACAAAGTATAGGTTGTCCCCGGCCCAGCAGTGACCTGAGACTTCGCCGATGGCCCATCCGGATTTGCCGAACCGGCGTTCGGCTCCGCTTTCCACTGATACTGCTCACTGCCGAACGTGATCATGGCGACCGGGCCGGTGAAAGCGCTCTCGCTATTCGTACTCGCATCGTGAAAAGAGAGTCGAAGGGAGTGTGCATTTTCCTGGTCTTTGTTCACGAGCATCAGTGCCCACTGACCGTCGGGTCGACGGACAGCATTAGGAGGTAACAAGCGTGTGCCCCGCCGCCCACTGCAAATAGAGCGCTCCGTAATCTTCTGGAAGCATATATTGGCCGTCGGGTTCTTCGCCCATTTCGATGTACGAGATTGGGTATCCCTGCGCTTTCAAGTAGGCAATCTGATTCACGGAATCTTCCGGGGTTCCATACAACAAGGAGACGGGGATCATGGCAGGAAGACCGCGTGTGTAACCACTTGTGAAGAAGAGGTCCATGCCGACCTGGTCACCCTTGTCCTGAATGCCGGTGGGCTCATGCCAGGGATCGACGGAAGAGCAGTAGGTGATCGTTTGGTCGAGGTCCGCAGTGTGGCGAACCAGGTCATGGAAGTGACCGTCCGCAGAAGCGGTTCCTAGATAAATTTCAGGAATTGCATATCCCACACAGTTGCGGCGGTCCGCGGAATCATGGGCATCACAGGTGTTTGAGGACTCCGACATCGAGATTCGAAGATATCGCACGGACATTGGATCCGGATTCAGCTCGAGCTGCGCCTTTCCTCCCGATCCATTGGCTATATCCCCGCCGCGGAAGGTAACCCAGGCGCCTTTCGTTGGCTGTCTGATCGGGCTCTCGCTGCCGGACCAGTACTGTACCAAATATCGCCGCGCGTAGGTTTCAGCCCACGAAATGCGGATGGCGTTGATGGGATGACTGTGGGCCAAGTCGACGACTACCCACTGCGGATAATTCGAGTCGTCTTCGCCGGTGAAAGCTTTGGTGAGATACGGATTGCTTTTCCAATAGGTTGTTTCGTCGCCGTCCGTAATTCTGGAAAAACCGTTTGCATCCGTGCCTTCGTTGCGCGTGAAGCCGCGGTGTGGCAGGGCGTAGCCGAAAGAATGACGAATGAACTCACCCGGCTTAGCCTCGCCCACAAAATAGCCCTTGTCACCTGGCTCGCTCCACTTGCCTTGCGGATTCCAGTGCCACGCTTCCACGTGCAGCTCTGTATTCTGGCGATAGCTGACGGGTTGCCAGCCGGCGGAGAGCACCTGCTTCATGATGGGTTCGGTGAAAACCTTGTCCGTGGACGCGGTACTAATGCGGTCGATCCCAGCTCCCAGGGCTTCGGAGGGGACAAACGACTTCACGGCATGGCCAGGAGTGACGTCAATGCGGATACTTTGGCAAACACCCAGAGAGGCAAGTAGCCCATAAAGAAGAACAGATAAAATCGGTCCAAACCACCGCAATCTACAGCGTGCAACTCCGTGCATGATTCCTCCAGGGAGCAGATTCTACGGACAGCCTTCTGTTGCTATGGTTTGGCCACTGTACGGAAAGCGACTGGGCCAACGAGACGCGCGCCGTCAATCCGACCGCGATCACAAGACATATACCGAATATTTTTCTCCGATAAAACAGCATTGCAATATTCCTCGTGGAGGATCTCGAGTCGGCCCCGAAATGCTTCGGCGTCGGCTTCCCAAAAAATGAGTATTGAAACGTTTTACTACTGGAGGGAGAGAGGCTGTCAACAAAATGTGCGGAACCCGCGAGAATCGTTCAGTTTGAGTTCCAACTGGGCGTGGCTAGCACAGCCTTAGCAAAGGCGCCGATCAAACCTGCAGGACATCGCCTTCACGGGCCACCATCTCGTATAAAACGGGATTGACGAAAAACCCGATAAAGAGCCGGGAGATCAGGCCGGCTACGATGACGATGGCAAACGGTTTCTGGGTATCCGATCCAATGCCCGTGGAAAGGGCGGCGGGGAGCAATCCAAGACAAGCCACCAGTGCCGTCATCATGATGGGACGGAGCCGCAGGAGCGAAGCTTCCCGGGTTGCCGACCGGATGTCCATTCCTTCCAGGCGCAGCTTGTTGATGTAGGAGACGAGAATGACGGCAGTCTCCACGGAAACCCCAAGCAATGCAAGAAGGCCCAAGACGGAGGAGACGCTGAAAGGAGTTTTCGTGAGCCACAGTGCAAATAAAGCGCCGACTGGCTGCGTCATCATCACGCCAATAGCGATCGTCACCGGAAATTTGAAGTTCCCATAGAGAGCAAACAAAATCATGAAAATCAGCCCGACGGCCATGGGACCAATTACGAACATCTGCTCTTTGGCCTCAAGGAACTGGCTGTATTCCCCACCCCATTCCATCCAGTAACCCGGCGGCAGGGTCACCGCCTTCTTCACGGCGGCTTGACCGTCCTTCACGGCCCGCTCCAAGTCACGCCCCTCAAGGCTGTACTGCACGCCGATGTAGCGAGAATTGTTTTCGCGATAAATAAACGACGCACCGTTCCCCTGATGAATATCGGCGAGCTGACTAAGCGGGATCTGTTGGCCATCGGGTGCGCCGACTAGCAAGTTGCCAATTTCATGCGCGTCGCTGCGAAATTGGGGCTGCATTCGAACGACAAGATCGAACAGCTTTTCTCCTTGAATCACCTGAGTAACCGCTTGCCCACCCACGGCCGCTTCAATCACAGCCTCCACGTCAGCCACGTTGATCCCATAGCGCGCGATTTTGTCGCGATTAACGTCGACCAGCAAGCTGGGCTGGCCCAGTTCGCGCACAACCGTCAGTTCTCCGAACCCGCGCACAGCGGACAACGTGTTCTTGATTTGAATTGCCTTCTCCTGAAGTACGTTCAAATCCTCACCATAGACTTTGACCGCCAAGGAACTCTTCAGGCCCGTCAGCGCCTCGTCTACCGCATCTTCCGCAGGCTGGGTGTAGTTGAAAACAATCCCGGGAAAAGCAGCGAATTGCTTGTTGATCGATTCGATCAATTCTTTTTTGTCGCGAATTTGGCCGCTCCACGCTTTGTCTTTGTAGGGCTTTAGACCTACGTAGAATTCGCAGTTAAAAAAGCCCGTGGGATCGGTACCATCGTCGGGCCGGCCATGCT
>JAYTQD010000687.1:0-6736 GCA_043746935.1 Acidobacteriaceae bacterium
GGCTGGTACCACTCCGGCTCCTCACCTCATTCTCGAAGGACACGCTGATCCTCGCGGCACGGTCGCCTCGAATCAGACTCTTTCGGAACGTCGTGTGGCTCGTGTCAAGAACTTCCTCGTCGAGCACGGCGTTCCGGCCGACGACATCGAGACCAAGGCTCTCGGCGACCAGCACAACCTGACCGCCGATGAAGTCCAGGCATCGGTGGATCAAAACCCTGAACTGACAGCGGGAGAACGCGCTCGCGTGATGAGGAACAAGAGAACGATCATTCTGGCGAGCAATCGCCGCGTGGACGTCTCACTCAACACCACGGGACAAACCTCCGTGCGCCAGTATCCGTTCAACGCTGCCGATTCGCTGAGTCTGATTGGTGGTCGCGAGGTCATCAAGAAGGCGGCGCCCGCAGCCAAGAAGACCATGCGGAAGAAGAAGAAGTAAGAGCGTCAAAGCTGAAAATAGAGGCCGGCTCGGGTGTTTCCCGGGTCGGCCTTTTGCTTTGAATGAGGGGCTACTGGTTTTTGGGAAAAATGTTCCACGTGGAACATTTTTACGTAACGTGCGTGTTTTTGTTGATGTTGCGAAATTGGGACGCATTTTGGGTGAGAAAAAATGGACGCCGACCAAAGTTTTGCAGCTTTTCATCCGCAAAGTTTTGCACTTTTGGAAATGAAGCTTGTGCCGGTATTTGGGCGCGAGGTGGGTTCTTGGTCTGATGGGAGGGCTTGCGTTCGGTTGGAATTAGGTTGCTTTAACATCGTTAAAGCAACCGTGTCATTGTCGCAGGTTCGTGTAGCTAGGGTGATGCGGAGTTGGTAGCGGAGATCAGAACCTTGGCCGGAGCTTGAACTAATTCGGTTCGCTGAAAAGGCTGGGCTCCGCCAACTTCTTTGCGCCACGTTTTGGGTGGGCTGGGATTTCCAGTGCTCTTGCTGCAGTTAGCTCTTCCGCGGAAATAGTTGGGCCGGAGCAGACTTTCTCCAGCAAATCAGCTTGGGCTGGTTCCAGATCGACGAGGCAGCCCAGCACGTTGAGAACGTTGAGTAGTTCGGTTGTGTATTCGGCGAGCCAGTGGTCGGGCTGGATGTTGCCCAGCGGCGATGGAGTTCGCCGGTCGCCGATGATAGGGCGTTCGCGGTTGGCTTTGCGGTAGCTGAACCACTGCAACAACACCTGCTTGCCTGAAACCTCGTAGGCCCAAACTGGTAGCTCGACGTTGTCCACGTAGCCTTGACCGACGAGCAGGCGTTTCTTGGCGGCGTCGTAGTTGATGGAGTCGGGCATGGCAGCGGGGTCTTCCGGAATTGCGCCAGCAGCTGGGATGCGGGGCGCTCTGGCGGAGGGGAGTCGTGGGGATTGGGCTGGCCGCGCTTTCTTTTGGTCCGTCATGCGTTCGCCGAAAGTCTGGAGCCAGAGGATGGAGCGCCCGAGTTCGGCGGCCTCGGAAAAGGTATCCCGGTCACTGGTGAGTGGGATGCGCAGCCCTGGAGTCGAGAGGTCGTCCTGAAAACGCGCCGTGAATGCCGGATTAGCGGCGATGGCGGCGATGTAGGCAATGAGATCTTCTGCGCTTACTTTCATCCCGAACTTCTGAGCAAGGAAGGGGAGCAATTTCGGTGGCAGGTTCGGGTTGCTGGCCTTCTGGTCGCGCCAGAGTGGAAACACGCGTCCTCCGAAAGAACCTTTGTAATGATGGAGATCAGGGATCAGCCCTGTGAACGTAACGGCTGGCCCGTTTGTTGGCGACTCTTCCGTGAAAGCAGTCAAATACACCTGACTGTCAGAGTGCAATTCCCACAATTCAGGGTTTGGTTGATTGATCACGCGGTTGTCGGGAATGATCCATTGGCGATCAAAGGAGCGGAAACCATAGTGCGCAGGCGGAAGGCTGGGGTCTTGTTCATCAGCAACAGGTTTTGGCTTCAACTCGTAGCCAGCAAGAGCCTTGGGTACAACGCGATTTGTATGTTTGTCGCCGGGTTGGCCATTTCGAAGGTGTGGGTGGAACAAAACCTCTTTCTCATCCGTTGGCGCATGGATGAGTTTTTGCCAGCGGCGCTGCAACGACTCAACGTCGGGCGCGATGATCCATGTCCGGCCTGGCATCACTCCTGAGCCGTTGTAAACGAACAAGTCTTCCAATCTTGGGTAAGTCGTCCACGCCCCTGTCGAAGTGGGTAAGAACGGAGCACGCCAATCGGAGGGGCATTCAACCCAAGCATCGCTGTTCAGTTTGATCGCGCCGAGAGCTTTAAATTTTTCCAGACGATGAACACTCGGTAGTGCCTGAAACGAAACTTTCGCCGCAGTCTTCGCATTTATCTTTGCGGAACGCGAGGCCAGCACGATGCAAATGGGCTGTTGAACACCCTGAAAGATGCGGGTGTTGACTCCCGGCTGATGTCCTTCGGGAGAGCAGTCGATAACCCAAATGTCATCGCAAGTGCGGCGCAGGTAATCACGCATTTTCTGAAACCCCGGGCCGCTTAGGAATCCCGCAACGCTAATAAAGCACACGATACCGGAGTTGGCACTGGGGTGGTGATCAAAAACCTTCCATGTGGCCCAACGCCAGAAATAGATATACAGATTGCGAAGGTGCTTGGCGTCAGCGCCTGCTCCCCACTCTCGTGGGGCTTGCCACTCAGCAAGGGGTGCTGTTTTTTCCGCTTTCTTGGTCTGACCCTCGATCCAGCCACCGAGTCCCTTGGCTTTGACCTTATAGGGCGGATTCCCAATGACGACCGTAATTGGTTCATCCCGTTTTATCTTGTTCGCGTCTTTGCGAGACTTGGCAATCGGGGCCAGAATACCCGGAATCCAACCTTCGTCGTCGTCGGGATTGCCCAGCGTATTGGTTACGAACATACGCGCGGGTGTCGTTGGCGGCGCGCCGGTAAGATCGACGATTTCGGCAAGGATGCGCAATTGGGCGACGGCGAACGGCCCGAGCTGCATTTCGAAAGCGATGAGGCGTTTGACAGCGGCGTTGATGGCCGCTTTGATTGCGCCATCGCCTTCGTCGGCGCGGACGGTATCGGCGATTTTGCGCAGCACTCCAAGCAAGAAAGTTCCGGTACCGGTAGCGGGATCGGCCAGAGTTACTGCTGGTGAGGCCAGTCCGGCGTGGAGTCCGAAGCGCGATGTCCGCAGCGCTTCATCGACAAGGCCGACCATGGCGCTGACAACTTCCGGGGGCGTGTAATAAGACCCTGTCTGCTTTCTGAGATCGTTGTCGTAGACCTCAAGGAAGTCTTCGTAGAAATAGAGCCAGGCGTCGGCGCGATCTTTGCTGATTTTGTGCCAGTTGACGGCGTCGAGGACACGGGTCAGCGTTCCGAGCGAAGTTTTGAGTGTGGCCTGATTCTCCGCGTTGTCGGTGAGGAGGCGGAGCGCCGCACCGATCAGAGAACTGCTTTGGCTCAGTTCGGTGGCAACTTTTTGAAGGCCGTCTGAGAGTTTGATGTCTTTGGCGCGGGCCATCAACATGCCGAAGGTGACCGCCTGAGCGTAGCCGTCGGCGAAGCGTTCGTCGGTGGCATCGGGAAAGAGCAGTTTGCGCCAATCGGTGGCGAGTTCGGTGAGGGCCTGACTCTTCAGCGCTAACTGCTCGGTCACTTCGTCGCGCAGGAGGCGGCAGAGGCGGGCGGTGGTGTGCGCCAAATCCTTGGCGCTGCGCGGCTCGACGGGCTCCCAGCGAAGAAAGCTCTCGAACAGGACGAGCAGACCCGGCGGGGGTTCAAGCTTGTTGCCCGATGTTTCGATGTCTCCAATGAGTGTGAGCACGGAGCCGACGAGTTCGCCGTTTTGCCAGAGGCTGAACTTGTTGCCGTCGGTGTAGATGAGGTTGGGGAGGGAACGGAGTTTCTCCCACTGCGCTTTGTCGTGCGGGTCTTTGAATTTGCGCGGGTCGGCGCCTTTGCCGGGGGCTTTGAGTTCGACGAAGCCTACGAGCGCGTTGTGGACGGTGATGGCGTAGTCGGGACGGGTTTTGAGGTCGCTGAGCGAGGATTCGCCGACCGCAGCGACGGCGGATAGGTTCGCGAGTTCCGCTAGGTCGGCCAGGAGGTGCTCAAAGGGGGCGCGGAGCTGGTCTTCGGGCTGGCCCTGGGCCGCCGGATTCGATAGCTTGTCTTTGACTTTGGCTCCAAACGTGGCGATGGCCGAGTTGACGGTTGGCTTCATTGGTTAGGGGTAATTGCCTGAGTTGCATTTTACTTCTCGCGGCGGAACGTGGGTGATCGCGGAAAGGGCGTGAGCCTCAAGAGCCAATAGCGGCTAAGGGATATGCCGTTTGCCGAGAAATGCAGATCCCTCCCCTTCGGCTTCGCTCAGGATCGGGATGACAATTCATGAAGGAGGTGCTCGCGCATAGTTCCGGGCGAGTTTCACCATAGGCTGTCTGGGGGACCGGAATATTAGCGTAATCCTCATCAAGTGCCAGTATTTGGGCAGTTCCAAAACGAATATTATCCAAATTTCCCACAAATTTCTTTGCAGCTAACCGCCGTTGTGGCACACTAAGTTGTCTTTCCGTTTTAGGGAAAGGGCGCCGGTTCCCCGACTGGCAGTAAAACTCTTCCCGAAGTGGGCCTCTGGGTCCAACCCCGAGCGTGCTAGGAAGTGGAACAGGCTCTTGACTGCGAGCGGATTCCCGCCGCGGCATGAGCCATCCGCGCGGTGGGAAACGAATGAGCAAGACGACAGCCCGTGCAATTGACAGAAAGTCTGCCCGCCAGACCATCTCGCTGGCCCCGGAGGACTCCGAAAGCTTCCGTTCAAGACGCTCGGGCGTCTTCGCGGTCCATGCCGTTCAGGGCCAGGTCGGTTCCGAGACCTTGCCCTGCGCGAATCCAATAGTCGAGCAGGACACGAGGATTGCCGAAACGGCGCACGACCTTAACAACGCCCTCAATGCCATTCGTCTCCATTTGGACCTCCTCGAGTTGGAATCCGGCAACGCGGAAAAAGTGCGGCAGCGCTTGCGGGAGATCCGTCCGGCCGTGCAGCATGCCGCTGCAATCACGCGGCGCTTCATGAACCCCGAAAGCCTTTCACCGCGGTCCGGTGCGCGTCCGGCACGAGAAATTGCGCTGAATCCAGTGCTACAGAGAATGCTCCCCATACTGTCGGCCATGCTTTCGCAAAGTGCTGACTTGCATCTGTGTCTGGCCCCTGATCTTGCTGGCGTGGTGATCGACTCCGCCGACGTGATTCGGATCGTTTCGAATCTCGTGCTGAATTCACGCGCCGCACTGGCGCGTCCAGCTCCCCACACGGAGCAGGTCACCATCGAAACAGCCAATTGGCATGTTCCAGGCTGGGTCTTGCTGCGCGTGCGGGACACGGGAGCCGGAATGTCGAGCGCTACACGGGCCAATATTTTCCAACCTTCTTTTACCACCAAGGCAGAAGGAGCAGGTCTGGGGCTTTCCAGCGTGCTGCGCATGGTGCGGCGCGCAGGCGGTACGATCCAGGTCGAGAGCGCGCCGGGGATAGGCACCGAGGTCACGATTCTATTTCCCAGCGCCGCTTCGCGGACCAGGAAAAATCCGCAACCGTCGCTGAACCGCCGTTCGGTCGCTGCGAGCGTTGCGAATGGCAGACCAATTTCACAGAAATCCGGGCCCCAACCTTCATCGAGGTAAGAAAAAACATGTCCGTTATGGGAGCGAGCGCGGCCGCACTGAGCTTGGTTGGCCCAGCCAAGAATCTATTAACCCTGCTGGTGATTGATGACGAACGAGCGATCCGGGAAGCCTGCCGGGAAATCGGTGAAGCCCTCGGGTACGAAGTCTCGACGGCGGAGAATGCCGAGCGGGCCTTCCGCCTTCTGGGAGAGAAAAGCCACGACATTGCGCTGCTCGACCTGCGTCTTCCGGGAGCGAGCGGCCTTGAGGCTCTGCACCGCCTGCGCGAGTCCAATCCCGATCTTGTCATCCTGGTCATGACCGGCTACGCCACCGTCCCCTCTGCGGTGGAAGCCATGAAACTGGGCGCCTACGACTACATGACCAAGCCCTTTAGCATGGAGGATCTGCGCGCGCGGCTGGACCGCGTGGCCAGGCACCTGAAAGGGAAGAACGAAAGCCGGCTGCAGCGTGCCCGCATGAAATCGAAAATGGGCTTCGGCTCCATCATTGGCCAATCGCCGGGAATGGAACGCCTATTCCGGATCATTGCCAAGGCGGCTCGTAGCACGCATCCGGTGCTGATCCTCGGGGAGAGCGGCACCGGCAAAGAGCTTGTAGCCCGCTCCATCCATTTCGCCGGCCCCTTCAAAGACAAGCCCTACATCCCAGTGGATTGCGGTTCCTTGGTGCCGACGCTCATCGAGAGCGAGCTGTTTGGGCATGTCAAGGGAGCGTTCACGGGCGCCAATCAATCCAAAGAAGGGCTGCTCGCGATCGCCGAGGGCGGCACAGTGTTCCTGGACGAGATCGGCGAACTCCCCGTCGATCTGCAATCAAAACTCCTGCGCGCAATTCAGGAAAAAGAGATTCGTCCAGTTGGCAGCACCAAGCGAATCTCCATCAACGTGCGGATTCTGGCGGCCACCAACCGCGACTTGGAGCAAGCCGTGGCCCAGGGAACGTTCCGGCGGGATCTCTACTTTCGTCTGAACGTATTGACGTTGCGGCTGCCCTCGTTGCGCGAGCGCCGTGAGGACATTCCGATCCTGATTTCGCATTTCCTGGAGCGTCTGGCCCAGAGCACGGATCAGAAGAAAACGTT
>JAYTQD010000688.1:0-6729 GCA_043746935.1 Acidobacteriaceae bacterium
TCGGTGGTAAATGCTGAGGTGACTTTGGGATCACCATAGCCGTAAAACGTATGGTAAGGATCGCTCACCGTATAACTGAAACCACCGGCATCGAGCATCGGACTCTTAGCGCGAGCGGCCAGGACCAGGTCTTCGATGCCGTCTCCATTGAGGTCGCCGACCATCGCCGGAAACTCGGGCATGAGCGTGAACTCTTTGCCGAAGTGATCGTGGACAAATTTGTCGTCGACGGGTGGCGCGGTTGTGGCGGGAGTTACAGCGGAAGGCGAGGTCTGCTGGGCCGGAGCTGATATTGGCAACGCGACCATTCCGCAGAACAGGAGCATAAAGGCTAGGTGTTGCAACGAAATACGCATGCTTTTACTTTACGCCGCGGCTGCACCGATGAGCAGGGACTGATCGGGTTCTGGGGTTACTTTGGTGGCGCGGCCCGGAAACATCCCAGGCAACCCGGTTAGGGTTTTCTTCTCGGATTCGTGAAGTGTTCCCAGCCGCGCGGGTGCAGTTTTTTGCTCTGCCCATCCTGGAAAAGTAGAACGCGTGGCCCACGCTGGACTTCACCGATGCGCGTGACCGGAATGCCTGCGATGGAACGGGCGACTTTGCGATTTGGGGGAGCGGTAAAGAGCAGCTCGTAGTCTTCGCCTCCGTGCAGGGCTTGCTCCATGCTGGCGCCATCTGATTGCGGAATGAGTTCAGCATAAATCTGCGCGCCCACGCAGCTCTCTTCACAAATATGGTGGAGATCGGTAGAGAGGCCATCGCTGAGGTCGATCATGGCGGTGGCAATTCCGCGCTCGCGCAAGTACCGCCCCACCGCGAGGCGCGGCTGCGGATAGAAGTGCGTGGGGAACTTCTTGGGATTGAGTTTCTTTTTCGGTTGGGCATACATCGCTTCGAGCGCCAAGGCGGACGCGCCTAGCTTTCCGGTGACGTAAATCGAGTCACCGGACTTGGCTCCTGAGCGGCGAACGGCTTTGCCACGTGGAGCGGAACCTAAGACAACAATATCGGCCAGAATCTTTCCCTCGGAAGCCCCGGCCGGGGAAACTCCAGCCTCGGACGCCGCACCTGGCGATTGCGCAGTATCGCCGCCAGCCAGCGTGACGCCATGCTGCCTGGCCAGCTTCAGCAGGCCGCGCAGGAATCCATCCACCCACTTCTGTGGCAGGTTTACAGGCAGCGCCAGCGACAGGAACGCCGCCATCGGCTGGCCGCCCATGGCGGCAATATCGCTCAAGCCCCGCGCCAGACAGCGATGGCCCACCGATTCGGGCGGGTGCCAGTCGCGCCGGAAATGCACCCCTTCCAGCGAAAAGTCCGTGGTGACCAGGACCTCCTGCTCGGGCGGGAAGCGCAGGATCGCGGCGTCGTCTCCGATTCCCAAGGCAATGCCACGCGAAACCTGCGCCGACAGCGGGGTAGCGGAAAGCTGGCGAATTCGCCGAATTAGAGACTTTTCTGGACTAGGCACAGCACTATGAATATAAGGGCACGAACGGACAATGGCCGAATTCTTGTGGGCCGGCGCTGCCTGGACGGCCGGCGGAACGTCTAAAAGCTTTATTCGCTTGACACTTTCGTAAGGGCGCTATGGATTTTGGTAGGTTGACTTCGAGGAACCTACTTTGTTACGGTTTGAAGAGTCAATTTCCTGATTATCTTGGCTGAACGGGTGGGGCGCGTCATTTGCCGTAAGAAGTGATCGCCGCAACGTCAGTGTGTACGTCTGGTTTCCGGTGGATGCAACATGGAACGTTGCACGCGCTGTGCTCGCCCCTTTGGTGAGAGTGCGTTGCAGACGAGAGTTCCAGCCGGGTAGTTTCCCGCAGGTCGTCTTTGGATGTTTTAAGACCCTCGGGTGTATTCAATCCAAACTAAATCGGACGGCAGTGATTGCGTAAACAGTCCTACATCCTGTTTGTGGCGCGCGGCGAAGACGGCCAGCTGCGCAAGATTCCGATTTCGCTAAACTATTTGTACGTGCTGATAGCGGGAATCGGGATTGGCATGTTGAGCCTGACGGGCATCGCTGGCTCCTATACTCGCATGTTGGTGAAGGTTCATCGCTTCAATCAACTCCGCACCGAGAAAGATCAACTCACGCAACAGTACACACAGCTGGAGCAAGTGGCGCAGGAACGCGATGTGCAAGTGGCGTCGCTCGGCTCGCTGGCCAGTGAAGTGTCATCGCTGTACGGCTTGAAAGCGGAACCGGCGCTGGTGAACACCTCGCAAAAGCTGGATAGCGATCAGGTAGTTCACTCGATTGATCAGCTCTATGCTCTGCGCACGACGGCTCTGAGCGGCGCGGCTTCCATTGGCATTAGCACTCTGGGATTGCAGCGCAATCTCTCGACGGCGGATTGGATGCGCGCGTCGGCCATGCCCAACCTGTGGCCCGTCGAGGGCCAGGTGACAGGATCGTTTGGTGAACGCATTGATCCGTTTAATGGGGAAGGCGCTTTCCATACCGGCGTGGACATTTCTGCGGAAGTGGGCGAGCCTGTGATTGCTCCGGCGGATGGGGCGGTAACGTTTGCGGACTTCATGGGCGGATACGGACGCGCGATTCTTGTGGAACACGGCAACGGCGTGACTACGCGCTACGGACATCTTTCGGGATTTGCCGTGATAGCGGGACAACGCGTACACCGCGGCGACGTGATTGGCTATGTAGGATCTTCCGGGCGCAGCACTGGACCTCACCTTCACTATGAAGTTCGCCTTGGCGATACTCCGGTGAATCCCTATAAGTATCTGCGCATGACTTGGGCGCGGCACCGTGGCAGCTTTGCCGCGGGCATGTAGTTCCCGGATTCCTTCATCCCCTTATCTAAATACTTCCTATAACAAAACCTGCTTGCCCTCCACGAGCGTGGTTACTTACGCTTCGGGGGAGATTAGAATCGGCCTTGCCATGTGATGCTAAAATAGATCACATGAAGACCGTTAGCGTGCGTGACCTGCGATATGACTTCCCTAAAGTTGAGCGTCTATTGCGCGAGGGGAAGGATGTGCAAGTAACGAAGCGAAAGCGCGTGATTGCGCGTCTTGTGCCAGAGCCGGTGAAAGCCCCGCCGAAGTTGCCGGATTTCATGGCGCAAATGAAGAAGATTTATGGCGATAAAGTCTTCAAGGTCTCGAACGCGGAATTGATCGCGGAAGGGCGCGAGCGTTTTTGAGGATATATTTCGACACGAGTTTCTTGTCTTCGCTCTATGCACCGGACTCCAATAGTGCAGCAGCCCTGGCAGCCGTGCCGACGGGTCCAGCAGTGAAATTGGTCACTCACCTGACGGAACTTGAGTTTAGAAACGCGTTACAGCTGCGTGTCTTTCGCAAGGAGCAGACGTTGGAAAGCGCCACGGCAACCCAGTTGGTGTGGCAAAAAAATCTGGGGGACGGGCATTTCGAGTTGTGTCCGTTGCCGGAGGGTTGGATGCGACGCTCTCACGCAATCGCGCAGCAGGCAACAGCACGGCTGGGAATTCGGACTTTGGATTTGATTCACGTGGCGGCGGCAGTGGAGCTAGAAGCAGACGCGCTATTTAGCTTTGATGAGAGGCAACGGCGGTTGGCACGAGAATTAAAACTCAAGGTGAATTGATGCTTCGACGGCCGAGGGCGGCCGTCACCACGAAAAGCCTAGCTGCGGAGGCCGTTCCAGTGTTCTGAGATGACCATGGAGTTGCCGGGGTTTTGCGGGTCGTATTTGACTGAGGTGAGCAGGCCGAGGCGGCAACTGTGGAGGTTGATCCATTGGCGCAGCCGGGTTACGTCTTGTGAACAGTGGTATTCGACGCCCGCGATTTCGTATTGGTAGATGAGCAGTTCGTGGAAGAGCGGGTCTTTTCCCGGGCCGATTTCCGTGTAAGACTCTTGTACGTCGAGGACGTTGCCATCGGTGATGCGGCCGACACGGTCGAGAAGTTGGCGACGGCCGCGCTCGATGTCGTCGGGGGTCGTCTTTTTACGCCGCGACAGGACGTAGACGACCAACGCCACGGCTACGACGCCTAGAAATATCGAATAGATCCGTAAGAAATCCATGAGGCTGGTAGGAAACTACACTGGGGTCAATGCTGCTTCAGAATACCCGCATCCGCGCCATCGTGGAAGGGTACGAAAGATGTACGGGTAAACTTATGGTACTTGCTCACTGGCTTCTTCTGAGCGCGCGCTTTCATTGGCGCGAGCGTCCACTGCGGCGACGGAATAAAAATAGGTTTGGCCTGCCACTACGTTGGCGTCTCGAAAGGCTGGGGCTTTGACGGGTTCCGTGCTGATTTTTACGAACTGTGCCGCACCTTCGCGGCGGTAGACGTTATAGCCGGCTAGATCGCTGTCGGTGTTGGCGTTCCAGGTGAGATCGATGAACGGCGTTTGGCCTGCGCCCGAGAACACGGCTTGCAGAGCGGTGGGCACGGCGGGCGGGAAGATGTCGTGGGCGACGATGGTGGCGGGCACGGAATCTTCGCCTTCCACATCGACGGAATCTTTGCAGACGGGACGCGGAGTGGCTTCGCCGGGACACGCGTGCGGGGGGCCGGTGGCGATGCGGGTGGTTAGGTTAACGCGGTAGTCGTAAGTCTTTTCCCACACGAAACCACTGTCCACGAGGCGCATATTGGCTTGTGTGCCTTCGAGGATCTCTCCCACGAAGGTTGGCTGCGGGGCGTCTTTCGCCGTTCGATAGACGCGGTAGAAGTATTGGGGCGTGCTGTCGCCACTGGGGATGGAAAAAAGTGGACCCGTCCAGGTGAGGACGACGCCCTGGTCTGTGAGTTGCGCGGCGAAATCCGTGGGTGGCGGTTCGGTGGAGGCGGCGGGGATGCGAACCTGATTTGAGAGCGCGGCACTGCGGTGATTGGTGTTGAGCGATTCAATCGCGTAGATGACCGAGGCAGCGGAATTGCTCATCCAGTCTTTAGGAATCGGATCGGAGTAACGGGCGGAGACGCGTTGCGGCGCGTTCGCGGCGGGCTTTGCGCTGGTGGTGTCCAGCTGCGAAGAGGCGAGTTCGGCGGCGGGAGAACCGCATTCGGTCATTTTGTCTTTTGTAGCGTCCGGTGCGTTGAGGAGGCAGCGACAAATGCGCGTAGGACCTAGGAAGCGGATACCCTCGCCGTCGGTGGTTTGTTGGGGAAGGGTCCAGGTGAGGAGAACCTGGTTGCCTTTGCGGACGGCCTTGAGATCAGTGACCGGCGTGGGGAGTTCGAGTGAGGGCGGTTGGGGGGGGCTGGGGGCGGCGCAGCCGAAGAGGGCGGCGAGGAGCGCGAGAACAGGAATTGCAGATTGCAGATTGCAGATTGCAGAAGTGAACCACGGCTTTTCGTGCATTTCTCTCGATACCTGGAGTTTCGTGATTTTACTTCTGCAATGAACTTCTTACTTCTGCAATTTAACCTACCAGTTCCTGCAAGGCGCTGCGAAAAACCTGGGTGTGGCTGTCAATATCTTCGGCTTCGGTTTGCGGGGACATCAGGGCCATGTTGTGGAAGGGCGTCAACAGGATGCCGCGATTCATGGCGTAGAGGTGGAGGAAGCGCTCGAGGTCGAAGTCCATGGCGTCGTGAGCTTCGGTGCCGTTGCGCGGGGCTTGTTTCGCGAAAAGGTACTCGGCGCGGCAGCCTAGGCGGGTTACTTGCCAGGGGACACCAAAATCTTCGATGCCCTTGCGAACACCGGCAGCCCACCGTTCCGCTAGTGGAATCATGCGCTCGAAGGCGGAATCGATTAGGACTTTTTCCAGAGTGGCGCGCATGGCGGCGAGGGAGAGAGCATTGCCGGCGAGCGTTCCGCCGATCCCGCCTGTGTCGCAATCTTCTAGGCTGTGCATGGCTTGGATGCGGTCGGCGACTTCCTGGGTGACACCGTAGGCTGCGCCGGGGACGCCGCCGCCGATGGCTTTGCCGAAGACGAGCATGTCTGGCTCGAGCGCGTCGGCTTTGGTGCTGCCGCCGGGGCCAGCGCAGATGGTATGGGTTTCATCAATGATGAGCAGCGTGCCGTGCTTGCGGGTGAGGTCGCGCAGGGCAGTGTGAAAGCCCGGGGCGGGCGGGACGATGCCGACGTTGGTCATGGCTGGCTCGGCGAGGACGCAGGCTACGTCGCCGTGGGCCAGTTCGCTCTCGAGAGCTTCGACGTCATTGAACTCGACTACGCGCGTGGTGACTACCGGATTGACGGGCGGGCCGATATTGCCGCGGCGGGGTCCGGTGACGCCTTCGTGGAGCGTTACGAATGTTTCATCCACGGAACCGTGGTAGCACCAGTTGAAGACGAGGATCTTGGGACGGCCTGTGATTTGGCGGGCTAGGCGGATGGAAAAACGGTTGGCATCGGTGGCGGTGAGAGTGAACTGCCAGTAGGGGAGACCGAAGCGGCGCTGGAGTTCCTCGCCGACCCAGACGGAGTCTTCGCTAGGCAGCATGAGCGTGATGCCGCGCTTGGCTTGTTCTTCGACGGCTTTTACGGTTGCGTGCGGGGAGTGGCCCGTCATGGCACCGGTATCGCCCAGGCAAAGATCGATGTAGCGGTGGCCATCTATGTCGGTGAAGTGCGCGCCTTGCGCTTCGCGGACGAACGGTGGAAAAGCACCCGCCCACTTGGCCATCCAGTTCATGGGCACGCCGCCCAGCAGGGACTTGCGCGCGCGTTCGAAGAGGGCTTTGGATTTGGGACGCTCGTCGACGAACTTCTTTTGTTCGCGAGCCATGAGGGAGT
>JAYTQD010000689.1:0-2526 GCA_043746935.1 Acidobacteriaceae bacterium
TACTTCCAGTATCACTTGAAGCCTCGGCTGAAAGCGGCTGGTGTGCGGGAGTTACAGCGGCTGGTGGAGTCGGGTGCTGACGTGGTGCTGGTGAGCCAGGGACTGGAGCACGTGATGCGTCCGCTGGCGCAGCATTTGGGCGTGAAGTGGCTGCTGGCCAATCGCCTGGATTTCCGTGATGGCATCGCGACAGGACGGCTGTTGAGTCCGGTGGTTCGCCCGCGAGGGGTGTTTGCGCGCATTACGGGCAGCGCTCCGGATGGCCTGAAGGATACCGCGCTGCTCGGACGTGACTTGGATCTAGCTCCGAAAGTGTTGGCGGAATCTGTTCTTCCAGCGGAACGAATGCGGCGCATGCCGCCTCACCCCGTAGTGTTGTTTGATGGGCAGCCACAAGCGGAACCTCTCTCGGTGAGGAGGGCGTTTGCTGGTAAGCATGTGCTGCTGGTCGGCTTCACCGGGTTCATCGGCAAAGTGTGGCTGGCGAATACTCTGATGGACTTGCCGGAGATTGGCAAAATTTATCTGCTGATCCGGCGGCAGAAGTCGAACCCCGCGATTCGGCGGTTTGAAAAAGTGGTGGACGAATCTCCCGTGTTTGACAAGCTGGAGGAGCAGTACGGGGCGAACTTCTCGCGCTTCATCGCGGCCAAGATTGAAGTGGTCGAAGGAGACGTGACGCAGCCCATGTTGGGACTGGATCCGGCGGTGGCCGAGCGGTTGCAGAGCTTGCTGGATGTGGTCATTAACAGTTCGGGGCTAACCGATTTCAATCCGGACTTGCGCGATGCCTTGGCGGTCAATGTAGATGCCACCGCGCACATGTTGGACTTTATCCGTGGCAGCAACCACGCCGGGCTTGTGCATCTTTCGACGTGCTATGTGGCGGGGCAACGCGATGGGCGCATCAGTGAGACTCTGCGCCGCGATTACACTCCGGCACGGGTCGCGGATTTTGATGCGGAAAAAGAATGGCAAGCGTTGCATGGACGTGTGGCGGATGCGGAGAAACTTGCGGAAAGTCCGGAGATTACGGAGGAGTTGAGGCGAGAGGCTTTGGGCAAAGAGCACGCGGCTCGCGGGTTGCAAGGCGCGGCTCTGGAGAACCAGATTCGCAAGAACCGGATTCGCTGGCTGAAGACTTACATCACGGAAGTGGGAATGGCGCGGGCGCGGGAGTTGGGATGGCCGAATACTTACACCTTTACTAAGAGCCTTGCGGAATCATTGATTACGACGTGCGGCGCTGGGTTGCCGGTGGCGGTAGTGCGTCCGGCAATTGTGGAAACTTCCATTGCCAAGCCATTCTTAGGATGGAACGAAGGAATTAATACTTCAGCATCGCTTTCCTATTTGTTAGGGACGTATTTTCGGCAGCTTCCGACGAATGAGCGGAAGCGGCTGGATATCATTCCAGTGGACTCGGTTTGCCAGGGGATGACGCTGATTGCCGCTGCGGTGATGGAGCGCCGCCACGATGCGATGTATCAACTGGCGACCTCGGTCTCGAACCCGTGTGACATGCGTCGTTCGATTGAGCTGACCGGTTTGGCGCATCGCAAACATTACCGTGCGCAAGAAGGCATCGAGCATTGGCTGCGGCTGCATTTCGATACGATTCCGGTGTCCAAGCAGCGCTATCAGAGGCTTTCTGCGCCGGCGCAGCGCACCATGGTGCGAACCATTCAGAAAATCATGGCGCCGCTGCCGTTGAAAAAAACTCCGCTGGCACGGACAGAACGCAGCCTGGAGCGACTAGAAAAACTGATAGTGCTGTTTGAGCCGTTTATTCTAAATAATGAACACGATTTTGTTGCCGGCAATATCGAAAAACTGACTCGCCTGCTTCCGGAAGAAGAGCAGGAAACCTTTGGCTATGACTCTCGGGCGCTCGACTGGTGGGAATATTGGATCAATATTCACATTCCCGCGTTGCGCCGTTGGACGTATCCGCTGATTGAAGGGCGCCCGCTGGAGGCTCGGCCTAGCCGCAACTTTCGATTGGCGCCAGCTACGGAGAATAACGAACCAGAGCAAGCCGCACAGACATTACAGACAGGAACGGGGCCAACGTGGCAATATTCTTAACCGGGTCGACCGGTTACATCGGCGCGTACATCGCAGCAGGGCTGTTGGACGGCCATCGCGAGCCGCTGAATTTGCTAGTACGAGCCAAGAATGCCGCCGAGGCGGAAGCTCGCTTATGGCAGTCCCTACAACTGCATTTTGATTTCCCTAAGTTTTCCACCTATCTGCATTCCCGAATCAACATTTTCCGTGGGGATCTGACGAACAAGTATTTTGGCCTTGCGGATGCCGACTACAAGCGGCTGGTAGAAACCACCGATTCGGTAATCCACTGCGCGGCATCTTTGAACCGCAAGTCTGAGAAGAGCTGCCTGAATACCAATCTGCGCGGCACGCTCGAAGTAGTTCAACTCGGTCAGCGCGCACACGGACATCACGGTTTGCGGCGCATCAGCCACGTGAGCACGGTGGCGGTGGCCGGCAAGCGGCAGGATGAAG
>JAYTQD010000690.1:0-6714 GCA_043746935.1 Acidobacteriaceae bacterium
TTCTCCGTGAGCGTGCCGACAAAAAGCTCCGGGCGATTGCGCAAGCCGGCTTCGAGACCGGACACGCCGGTGAACTTGCTGCCGTCGGGGAGACCGCCCGTGGCATCGACGGGTTGACCGTCCTCGACAGTTCGCCAGCGGCCGATGGCGTCGTAGTTCTCCAGCGCGAAGCCCACCGGGTCCATCAGGTTGTGGCAGCTCGCGCAGGCGGCGTTGGCGCGATGCTCGGCCAGTCGCGCACGCACGGAGAGGTTGGCCGACACCGTGTTGTCTTTCAGCGCCGGCACGTCGGGCAGTGGCGGCGGCGGCGGCGCTCCGATGATGTTTTCCAGAATCCACTTGCCGCGAATCACCGGCGAGGTGCGTGTGGCATACGACGTGACGGTGAGAATGCTGCCTTGCCGGAGCAAGCCGCCGCGCTCGCTGTCCTTGCCCAGCGCGACGCGCCGGAACTGGCTGCCATACACGTTGGGAATTCCGTAATGCTTCGCGAGCCGCTCGTTGAGGAACGTGTAGTCCGCGCGCAGCAAGTCGAGCACGCTGCGGTCTTCACGCAGCACCGTCTCGAAGTGCAGTTCGGTCTCGCGGCGGAAGGCCTGGCGCAAGTTGTCATCGAAGTCGGGAAAGAGCCGCAGGTCGGGCGTGATTGATTCGAGGTTGCGCAGGTAGAGCCATTGGTCGGCGAAGTTGCTGGCGAGATTTTCGGCGCGGGAATGTCCGCCGTGGCCATGAGCAATCGCATTGGTCAAGTTTTCGACGCCATCGTGACTGGAGTGAATGAGCACGGCAGCTTCGTGCGCGTGCTTACGCCACACGTCGATGGAATGCTGGTGCGTGGAGAAGAGGGCTTGGATGTCGGCGACAAACTTCGCGTGCGCCTTGTCCGCACGGACGTTAACCAAGGCTACATCGATTTCGAGAAGGCGTAGTAGATCGTGTAGGGGCAGGCGCCCTCGCCTGCCCAGGACCGCAACGCTTTCGGAAGCCTGCTCCCTCGTTTCAAATTTGTCATTCTGAGCGCAGCGAAGAATCCCCGCACTCTCTCCCCTGCAATGCTCTCTCAAGCTTTCTTGCAGCGCAGCTTCCCGGCAAGAAAGCTTGAAAGGGTAAAGCCGCCGCCAGCATCCGGGGGGTCCTTCGCTCCGCTCAGGATGACAGAATCGAAGAGGTGGTATCGATTGCGGGGTTGTCGCGTTCCTAAGTTTTCACTTCAGCTTGGTTTCCAGCTCCGCCCAGCGCGCATACAACGTATCCACGACACCCTGTGCGGCGTCCAAATCCGCATGTGCCTGAATCAGCTTGGGTGCATCGCTCACGATGGCGGGGTCTTCCAGCGCCTCCCGCTTGGCTTGCAAGATAAGTTCCGCATCCGCAACACGATGCTCAATGCTGGCGTAGTCACGGGCATCCAGGTAGGAGAGTTTCTTTGCAGCCCGTGAAGCCTCTGGACTAGGCGTTGCCCCGTTCTTCTCTACACCCGCTGATTTCTTGTCTTCCTGTTTCGATTCGCGCTGCCAGACATCCCATTGCGAATAATCGGCAAAACCTTCCGCGCTGCCTTGTCCATCCAAGCCTAGAACTACAGTGGAGACGCGATCCAGCAGGTAACGATCGTGCGTCACCAGCACCAGTGCGCCGCGATATTCCAGCAAGCTTTCCTCGAGAATCTCCAGCGTAGGAATGTCGAGATCGTTAGTTGGTTCATCCAAAAGCAGTAAGTCCGCCGGTTGCAGCATGAGCTGCGCGATGAGCACACGAGCGCGTTCGCCTCCGGAGAGTTGGGAGACGGGCTGGTTTAGCTGTTCGCTGGTGAATAGAAATCTCGCAGCCCAGGATGCCACGTGAATTACGCGGTCTTGATAAATCACCGAGTCACTGTCTGGCGCAAGAGCGCGGCGTAAGGTACCAGTGTCATCGAGTTGGCGCGTCTGATCGAAGTAGACGATGCGAAGAACGTTTGCGCGCTGGATCTTTCCGGTTGCGGGCTGGATTTCGCCCAGCAATAGCCGGAGCAGGGTGGTCTTGCCACTGCCGTTCGGGCCAACCAGTCCCACGCGCATTCCCGCCGTGACGGTAAAACTGAGGTCGCGAAACAGCGTCCGCCCAGGGATTTCGTAGCTCACATCCTCAAGCTCAACCAAACGCTTGGTCTGGCGGCCTGTAGCGGAGAAATCAATGCCCGCGCTCGAAGTCTTGGTGCGGGCATTCAAGTTCGCCAGTTCGCCGATTAGTTCGTGGGCGCGGTCAATACGGGCTTTCGATTTGCTCGTCCGTGCCTTCGGGCCACGGCGCAGCCATTCGATTTCCGTGTGTACGCGATTCTCCAAGGCTTCTTGCCTCTTCGACTGTGCGTGCAGAAACTCTTCTTTCTTGATTAGGAACGTGCTGTAGTTCCCGTGTACGCGCAACATGCCATCCGGATAGGCGCGGTTGAGTTCCGCCATTTCCGTGGCCACGTTCTCCAGGAAGTAACGGTCATGACTCACTGCGACGCACGCGAACGCCGCGCTTTCCAGCAACGCTTCCAGCCACTGGATTCCCGCCAAATCCAGGTGGTTGGTGGGTTCATCCAAGAGCAGAATGTCCGGCGCCTGCACCAGAGCTTCCACCAAAGCCAGGCGTTTCTGCCAGCCGCCAGAGAGTTTTGACGCCTTGGCGTCGAGGTCTTCAAAACCCGCACGGCCGAGAGTCTCCGCAAAGCGGGTGTCACGTTCGCTCTCCGGCACCGCAGCCTCCTCCATCGCCTTCTGCACAACGGAGCGCACTGTCGCTTCGGGCGAAAACTCGGAATCCTGGGTTACGTAGCTCAGGCGGCTGCGTTTCCGGCGAGCCACGTCACCGCTGTCCGGGTCGACGTCCCCTGCCAAAATCCTCAGCAGCGTGGACTTGCCGGAGCCGTTCGGGCCAATCAATCCGACGCGGTCGCCCTCGGAGATGGTGAACGAAACATTCTGGAAGAGCGGAAGCGCTCCAAAGCGCTTCGAAAGATCTTGAGCATTGATGATGGGCGGCAACGGGCTATCGAATCTCCTGCGGAGGCTTACTCTTTGAGGTTAACAGGTGTCGCCGAATTCAGGCCGTGAAGCCGGGATCGAAGTTTTCCAGAAGATCATCGACATCCTCCGAAAACGCGAACTCCTCCTGCGCGCTCCGGACCGGCGCAAAAGTCATCCGGTGCAGCGGCGTAGGGCCGTGCTCGATCAGCGCTGCAAGGTGCGCCCGCGTCCCGTATCCCTTGTTGGAAGCCAGCGCATATTGCGGGTAGGTCGTATCCAGTTCGCGCATCATGCGGTCGCGCTCGACCTTCGCGATGATTGACGCTGCGGCAATAGAAACAGAGAGCGCATCCCCATGAATGATGGCGCGTTGTCCGCAAGGATGGTCCAGGGAGATAGCGTCCACCAACAGAAAGTCCGGCTCGGGCCGCAACTGCAAAACAGCATTGAGCATGGCTAAGCGGGAGGCTTGCAGGATGTTAATCATATCGATCTGGGCCGCATCCACGGCCGCATAGGCCCAGCAGAGGGCACGCTTGCGTATCTGGCCGGCTAGGCGCTCCCGGGTCTCCTCCGGGAGCAACTTGGAGTCCCGTAGGCCCCGTATGCGGTCCTCTGGGCTCAGGATGACGGCGGCAGCTACCACGGGGCCAAACAAACATCCCCGACCGGCCTCGTCGACTCCGCACACCAGCTGGGCACCACTCTGCCAAGCCTCTTTTTCGTAGCGTAGTGTACACCGTAACCTCTTGAGCAGGAGCAACTTAGCTGCCGCAGGCGATAGGCGGGGAAGGGTATCCGCCGACCCGGATTTGGTTAAACGAGACATGCCAAATGAACCACCGTCATCATCGCTCGTAAGGACGTGGTTCGCAAGCTGTGGAAAACAAACGTCTGTGGATAAAGCGCCCAAGTGTCTAGGGCAACCGTAACTACCCGTCCGTTGTAGACGATGTTACGGCGGTAAATTGCTGACAGAGCGAACCCTTGTTACCTTACGAGTACTTGGGGATAACATGGCGCCAGTCAAAAAAACAAGATCGAAGCAAGATTCAACCAGTCAGACCCCGTCTCCCGAACGCTACGATAAACGGGTGCAATTGGCCATACCTTTACGCGTTGTAACGTTGGGTGCCGATAAACGGCCCCAGCTCGACATGGCTTGCACTCTGGATATCTCTTTGCGCGGCGCGCGTTTATACGGTGTGCGCTCTGCCGCACGGGTTGGGGAAGTGGTCACGGTCGAGCGCGGCCGCAGCAAGTTCGCCTGCCGCGTGATCTGGATTGGCGCGCCGGACACCTCGCAAAAAGGCCAAATCGGCGTGGAAGCGGTGGAATCCGGTAAGTCGTTTTGGGAGAAAGAGATGCGGGAGACGGCCGATCAGTACAGTCCCATCACCATCGACCCGACACTACGTGTGCCCCAGGGAGAGCGAAAGCGCAAGTTCCAGCGTCTGACCGCGAATGTGCAAGCCCGCGTGGTACCTCAGCTAAGAGGAGAAAGCGACGACACGTTTAGCCAAGGCCGGATCAAAAACATTTCCGAGACGGGGTGCCTGCTGAGCGGCTCGATGGGACTGGAAATTGGAACCCATGTCGAAGTCATTCTTGACTTGCCCAACACTGATGTAGCCATCCGGGGACGTGTCAAGCATTCGGGTCAGGACGGTCTGGGCATTGAGTTCCGGGAGATTCGCAAAAGCGACCGCCAGTTGCTGCGATACTGGCTGAAGCAGCAGCAGCAGCTCGCGGTGCCAGCGCAAGAAGTTGCGGTGGGAGCTTCCTAATTTCATCGCGCACCGCCGGTCAATCCGGCAAGTTGTTTTAAATGCGTGAACAATAGCAGGGGCGCGGTTTCGACCGCGCCCCTGCTCATTGTTTATAACATTCATTCTAAACAGCTTAAGACTGAAGAAGATAGTTCCTGAGCAGCTAATTACGGGCAGGTTCGTGTGGTCAAGGGGAAAACGGGCTGCGGCGTCTGCTTGAAGTCGAAACTATCGGTCATGTTGCTGGCTGTTGCGTCCCGGTTGGTGAGCGGAGCCAAGCCGAAGCGTGTCTCGACGAAGGCCAGAAACGAAGCAAACTCATATTGCGTGTGGCTGATAAAGCCAGGTTTGGCGAAGGGAGAAATGATCAGCAGCGGCACCCGCGGCCCTAGGCCAAATTGGTCGACTCCCGGTGGTGGTACGTGGTCGTAAAAACCGCCGAAGTCGTCCCAGGTCACAAAGATAGCGGTCGAACTCCAGTCTGGACCCTGCATGATGGCGTTGATTTGCTGCACGGTCCAGTTTTCACCGAGGCAGGTGCTATCAGGCGGGTGTTCGCTGGTGTTCCCCGAAACGATCCAGCTTACGGCGGGCAGGGTGCCGTTTTGGGCATCCGTGACGAATTGGGTGTCCGAGACGACGTTCGTCGACCACAGCGACCCATTGCGGATGTGATTGATGGCATCGAGCGCCGACCAGTTGTATCCCCGTTGTCCGAAGCCAGGAGCATAGTATTTCCAACTCAGACCGGCACTTTGCAGGCTGTCCGCAATTGTCTGAAAATCAAAGCACGGAGGCTGCTGTGTGACGTGGCCGGAGCTGTCCATGACAGCCACAGTGGCACCGGCGTCGGAGTCGCACCCCCAGGATCCGTTAGTAGACTTCATGGGGTTATCGATGGCTCCACCAGACTGTGACGCGATGGTGTAGAGGTGGTTGGGGAAGCTGGGTCCTTCCAGCGAGGAAAACATACGGTCCGCCAGCACGAATTGGTGAGCGTACGCGAAGTAGTTGGGAATGTCAGCCTGCTGCATCTGGGTGTAGCCCAGAAGATCAGCTCCATGCGAAACCAAGTCGAACCGATCCATCTTGCCATTATCGATTGCCGTATGAGCGTCGTAAAAGCTGTGGCCAATATCGTGGGGCGTCCTGTCGGGAGTGTGGCCGAGTGGGATGGTTGTTCCGGCTGACGTCTTGCCGCTGGTGGCCCCGTCCGCGCCGGGGAAGGTACCGAAATATTGATCGAAGCTCCGGTTTTCTTTGATGATGAAAACTATGTGCTTGATACTAGACAGCCCAGTTGGCGGCGGTTGCTGTTTCGTGCTGCCAGTGTTACTGCAAGCAACCCATATGCCCACGAGCGCGATGAGGCTAAGAGGGATAGCCCAGGAGAACATCTTGTGGGGAATATTCATGAGTCTAAGCGATTCCTTACGGAAACTGTACGGCACTACTAGGGCCCGGTTGTATGGATGCGGACAAACGATGAAAGGTTGGCAAGATCAGAAATCGGAGCAGCGAGACGCCACTGCCGTTGTAGGCCAAGAAAAAACAGATAGGCCGCGAGAGCGTCGGCGCTCGCGGCCTATGTTAAGAACCCTTTTAGTTCTCGACTTCGCGCAGACGAGCCGCCTTACCACGTAACGCGCGCAGATAGTACAGCTTGGCGCGGCGAACTTTGAACGAGCGAACCACTTCCACTTTATCCACCACTTTGCAGCGGTAAGGGAAAATGCGCTCAACACCCTGGCCGAAGCTCATTTTGCGGACCACGAACGAACCCTGCTGGCCATTTCTCTGCGAAATGACGAGGCCTTCAAAGACCTGAACGCGTTCTTTTTCGCCTTCCTTGATCTTGACGTGGACGCGGACGGTATCGCCCGGATTGAACTTGGGGAGGTCGGTGCGCTGGGATTTTTCTAGAAGCTTGTCGATGATGAGATTGGACA
>JAYTQD010000691.1:0-16943 GCA_043746935.1 Acidobacteriaceae bacterium
CGGGCTAACGTGAGAAAGATCTGCAAACATGCCGAGGCGGTTCATTTCCTTGACAACCTTCTCGCCGAATTCAGACAGACCATAGAGCTGCGGGCGGTCGGTTCCCGCATCAGCCCAGTCGATGTTGTCCCAGTGCGTCAGCGTCATATAGCGTGCGCCGAGTTCGTAAAACACGCGCAAAGCCGCCGGCGAATTCTCGATCATGTGGCCGCCTTCCACGCCCAGCAGGCACGCAATGCGCCCCGCCTGATGGATGCGGTCGATGTCATCGGAGGTGCGCGCCTGCTCCAGTTCGGGTTGGTTATGGATGAAACGTAACGCCACATCAAACTCGCGCATCGCTTCATGCAGCGACGTGTGTGACCTCTGCGTAGCGGAGTCCACCCAAACCGACCAGTACTGCACTCCGATACACCCTTCCCGCAAGCGCGGAACATCGGCGCAGAGCGTGGACTGCACCTTGCTCATATCGAACGAAGTCAGGTCGCCTGCCTTTGTTTGCAGGAACATCGTGGGCAGATCGTTGTGCGTATCAATGAACGGGGCTTTCAACAACAGCGTTCTGGCGCGCTCCAGCAGCTCAGGATCCGGACTCTGCATATCCTCAGCGGCGCTAACGCCCGCTAACACAGAGTTCACGAGAACCGTGGAACCGGCAATCAAAGTGGTTTGTTCGAGAAAACGACGGCGTGATAGCAAGAAGCGCTCCTATTCCAATAACGGCTAGTTGACTGGTGCGATGGAATCCTTCATTTCGACCTGGATTCCTCCAAGTCTCTTTGCAGCGATATTGTAAATCCACGCACTCAGGGCACCCATACCAAACCCGAGCGCACCATAGAAGATCGGCACGAAAACCATCAGAGCCAATCCTCCTACAATCGCAAGGATGCGATTCGCGTGATCCCCGGCAAGTGCGCCGAAGAGGGTTACCAGAAAAAATATGGGTCCGAGTAATAATCCTAGAACACCATAGATTGCGCCCATGATTTTAGCGCACGAAAAAACTCCGACGGACTGAATCGATTGCATTTTCCCTCCCGAATTACAACTTCGCGATTGTACTTTGACGCCCGGAGAAGCGTGATTGTGAGAATCGTCGGATCGATGAAGTGACTCAGACCCAAAATTTTTGGGTTCGCCTGTGCAAAAAACTGTTGACATTGTATTCATATACCCCCAATATCTTGGGGTAGGGCTGCTACTGGTCCAATTTGTTGAGTAGCAGATTCAAGGGAGAATCTTTCAAGGAGGATGCTCAACATGGCAACGAAGAAAAAGGCAAAGAAAAAAGCAACCAAGAAAAAGCACTAAGAGCGGGGCAACCGCTTTAGACAATCGAATGGGCCTCCGGCGGGAAAGCTTCCGCGGAGGCCTTGTTATTTGGGCGGGACTTCACGAATAGACTTTCGGGGAGTTGTGGCTGGCGCGGCAACGTGTTACAACGCGAATAACAACATTTCCCATGCTGGTCAAGAAAAAAGCTCGCCTCGTAAAACCCGCAGTCGCCGCCAAGAAAGACGCCAGGCAGAGCAGCAAAGACCGCGACGAAGAAATTCTGATTCCGGACAAGTTGTACTTCCGGATCGGAGAGGTTTCGCGCTTGTGCCGTTTGCCGGCGTATGTGTTGCGCTTTTGGGAAACCGAATTTCCGCAGCTACATCCCGTAAAAGGCAGTACCGGGCAGCGCAATTACCGCCGCCGCGATGTTGAGGTGGTGGTGAAAATTAAGGACTTGCTCTACCGCCAGGGATTTACGATCCCGGGTGCGCGCCAGTTCTTGCGCGATGAGGTCAAAGCCCACAAGGCGCAATCGCCACTGCCATTTCCGAAGCAGCCTTCCGCTGATTTGGCGCGTCTGCGGGCTGGATTGCAGGAAATCCTGGAAATTGTTACGCCGCGGCACTGAGATGCCGGACGGCCGTGGGCGGCTGTCCCCACGCAATCTATTTGCTGGCCAACGCTAGACGCGCACGCCGCAGTTCGGGGCGATCCGAGCTGGATCCCGCGCAAGACTTGAGCAACTGCCCATAGAAACCTTCCGCTTGTTTTTGTTCGCCCAGCTTCTCGGCTGCTTGTGCCGCTCCGGCCAAGCCATGGAAGCGGTTCGGGTTCGATTTCAAAGAAGCTTCGTACTCCGTCAACGCCTCCTGCGGGCGGTCCATTTGCATCAACATATCCCCCAGCATTTCTCGCGCCGGAACCGCCGCCTGGTCGCCTTCCGCATCTTCATCATCCGCCACGGCCCGCAGAGCCTTCACTCCCTCGTCACCCTTTCCGTTGGCCAGCGCAAGCCACGCGCCCGCTTCCTTGCCCATCCAATCCACGCCGTCACCGGCCTCTTGTTTCCCATCGGCGACCAGGCTCGCGCGAATCTTCTCGATCTCTTGCACGTCCGCGCGTGCGGCGTCGATCTTGCCGGTTCGCGCCGCGCCGATCGCGCGCGCAAAGTAAATCATTCCGTTGGGATAGCGATGATCCCCAGCCAGCGGCTGCAGCTTCGCCGCATCATCCCAGCGATGCAATTCCAAGTCATACAGGCTGTTGAACTTCGCCACCGAATACGCCCACTCGTCGTCGTCTAACTTCTTGATTCCGTCGAGTTCCTGGATTTCCTTCGCCACTTCTCCTTCACGGCCACTCTGCAAATAGGCATAGACCAGAAAATCCATGGCATGAAACTGGTGGGAGGCATCGCCCATGTGCATGGCGGCGGTCTTTCGCGTGGCCGCAATCGACGCCAGGTTGGAAACAATATCCTCCTGCCACAACCCCAGCCGCGCAAAAATGTGCGACGGCATGTGCAATGCATGCGGAGCCGCCGGAGCAATCTTGGCGTAACTCCGCGCCGCCTTCAGCCCATACTCAGCCAGTTGCGGCTTGTCGTAACTGTGAATCAGGTAGTGCGCCACTCCGGGATGATTCGGGTCTTCGGCAAATACCTTCTCCAGAATCGCCGCCGCCTTCTTGCGTTGCACAAACGTAGTGTCATGCGGAGGCTGCGACGCCAGCAGGGAGAGCGCATAAAACACCAACGCCTCCCGGTCGTCGGCATGATGCAAGGCTAGTTGCTCCATCGCCTCCGAGTACGCTGTAGCGCGGGCGGCGTGGTCGTATTCTGGCTTGCCTTTAGGAGACTTCCCGAAGTAAACATGCAGCGCGTGAATGTATTCCTGCTCCCGCGGAGTCGCCTTCATGGCCTCAGCCTTTGCCAGCAGCGCGTCGTTTTCGGCCAACCCCTTCGCGTCGGGATAATCCCAGAGCTGGTGATACTGGCTCATGGCAATTCCCCAATCCGCCATCGCACACTTGCGATCCTCGCGCGCAACCTTGCGGAACGTCTTCTCCGCCTCCTCGTACCAGAAGGAATGCAGCAACGCCACGCCGCGATTGAACTCGGCCTCGACTTTGGGAGAGCAGGAAGTCTGGAAGTGAACCGTGCCCAGCTCTTCGGCTGTCATCGAGTGGTGGTGGCCCTCGTCGGCCAAAAAGGAAGTAGAACAAGACGCGAAGAATATAGGCAGAAAAAGAGCACGCGCGAGCCAGTTCATTGGGGATCTCCTCGGAAAATTGAGTCTAGCTTTTCCTGGAAGAAGGGGTCAACGTGGATAGGACTGGATTGCCAGAGAGAACCTGCAACGCATTGTCCACGCGCGGCTGTCGGCTCGAATGACGCTGCCTGATTACCTGCAACAAGATGAGGGATGCAACCGGATACAAAAATGGCACAAGGAAGCAGAACTCAAAGGGGGCAATCCCCATGTTGCCCACACCCGTTGCGGCACCAACGCTCAGGCCTATTCCCCGTTGCGCCCGCCACAGAATGCCGGTTGTGACGGCGTAGAGAAATTCTGCGAGCACAATAAGGGAATACAAATTGATGGCCGAAATCCTTGTCCGAATGAATTGCACAGCCGTCGCCAGCAGAATAGCGAGGAAAGCAATATTGACCAGCGTCATCGAAACAAAGGCCGGTCGGAAGTAGGGGATGCTTGGGTCCGGTGTGTATTTAATTAGAAAGAAGCGAACGGAATCCACAAGAAATGAAGCACCGAGAAGAACGAGAGCAACATTCACAACTCCCACGGTCCGAAGCACAACCCTAGCCCACTTAGGGATCATCGCCTTTGAGTTAATGGCTGGATTGATTTCCACAATCGCAAGTGTAGGTCGGAATCAGCAATCGCGGCTAGGTTACCTAGAGTCAGGGCCGCCGGGAATACAAACACCGAGCTTCCGATACTAGAAACACGATTCCGCCCTAAGGCCTGGCCGCGCACCCAAGCCGACCGCTTTAGGGACTCTTGTCAATCTGAACCTTTTATAGTACATTGTATGAAATAAGGTACAGCATGATCGACGATCCTCCACCGCAAAAGATTCCACTGATTTTTACCGCACGGCAGCGGGTAGCGAGCCGGTGAGGGAATGGCTGAAAGGGCTAGAGGAAGTGGAGCGACATGCGATAGGTAGGGATCTGCTGCGGGCGCAATGGCGGTGGCCGGTTGGGATGCCGCTGTGCCGCGCGTTAGGAAATGGACTCTGGGAGGTCCGAACGGATTTGCCGACGAAACGGACGGCACGCGTGCTGCTCTGCCTCTACCGCGAGCACTTGGTGGCGCTGCATGGGTTCATCAAGAAAACGCGGGCCACACCGGATGAGGATTTGGCAACGGCGCGAAAGCGCCAGAAGGAGTTGGAACGATGATCACAAAGTCGATGACCAGCAAAACGATGATCAGGAAAACAGCGCCCAAGAAACTGAGCACGAAGCACATGGGCACCAGCATTGATGCCTTCCTCAAGGAGGAAGACATCTTCGAAGAGGCGCAAGCACAAGCGGTGAAAGAGGTCGTCGCGTGGCAGCTCGCCGAGGCGATGAAGAAGAACAAAATCTCCAAGAACCGACTGGCTGCGCTACTGAAGACGAGCCGCACCCAAATTGACCGTATCCTTGATCCGAAAAATGACATTACGCTCGGCAGCCTTCAGCGAGCGGCTGCGATGGTCGGACGGCGGGTGATGATTGAGCTGGTGTGATTACCGCAGGAAAAACCGCAGTGTCCATGGAAGGAGGGTCAGAATAACCAAGGAGCCCATCCGGGAAGACAGCTTCTTTGCGGGTGGATTCGGTCTCATCCCCATGATCCAGGAGTGAAGCGCCAACGCAAACACGGCAAGAGAACAAGCCCCCACAAGGAATCGAAAATTCCCGGTCTTCATAAAGCTAACAACAACACCAAAAACACCAATAGCACAATAACAGCCAAAGACTGATCCGTACCACAAGCGCGTAGACCACGCTGGTTCGACGTCGGCTTTGAGGATGTCCAACATTTTAAGGATCAAATCGTTGCGAGCTCCATGGTAGCCCCGGCTTTCGGGCAATGCAAATGGCTGCTGTCAGCGAACAGCCAGTCGTTGTAAACTCCCCACCAGACCCTACTGCAACCGAAACCGATCCCGCATAGCCCGCTGCAAGCGCGGCTTGTAGAGAAGATCGAACGCCAGCTCTTTCCCCGGAAACATTCCCAACGCCGCGTGTCGGGCATTGGCCGCTAGCTCGGAAGCTTGCTCGACGGTGAGATTCGGATCCTGATAGATCGCCGACAGCACCATGCCGATCATCCACTGCAAGCGGCGCAGCTTGCGGGCTTCTTCTAATTCTTCGGCAGCTTCGACGCTCAGGCGAGCATCGTTAGTGTGAACTCTCTCGGGACTTTCCATGACATGCCCCCGATCAGTGGTACGCCAGCAACTCTTTCACTATTTTAGATGCTGCGAGAACAAAATCAGCACCCGATTAGCTCCAATGCCGTTACCTCCGGCATCCCGCCTAGACAGAATCTTCCCAGCCTTTTAGATTGTTTGCATGTCTTCCATCACAAATTTCATCAAACTACACTACCGGCACTTCAACGCGGCCGCGCTGGTCGACGCCGCGCTGGGTTACAACCAGCTTCTCGCGTCGGGCGGCAAGATGTTCGTCACACTGGCTGGGGCCATGAGCACCGCGGAACTTGGCATCTCGCTGGCCGAAATGATTCGCCAGGACAAGATTCACGGCATCTGCTGCACTGGGGCCAATCTTGAGGAAGACGTCTTCAACCTCGTCGCCCGCGATTTCTACGAGCGCGTGCCCCACTACCGCGACCTCACTCCCAAAGACGAGGCCGCCCTGCTGGCCCGCCACATGAACCGCGTCACCGATACCTGCATTCCAGAAATGGAAGCCATGCGCCGCATCGAAGCCGTCGTTCTCGAAGAATGGGTCGCCGCTGACAAAACCGGGCAGCGCTTCTTTCCACATGAATTTATGTATAAAATTTTGCGCTCCGGCAAACTGGAAAAGTCCTATCAAATCGACCCGAAAAACAGCTGGCTTCTCGCCGCTGCCGAAAAGAACTTGCCCATGTTCGTCCCCGGCTGGGAAGACGCCACACTCGGCAATATGTATGCGGGTCACTGCATCAGCGGCGACGTAAAAAACGTCCACACCGTCCGCACCGGGATCGAGTACATGATGGAGCTGGCGGAGTGGTACACCAACACCACGGCCAAGACTCCGCTGGGATTTTTCCAAATCGGCGGCGGCATTGCCGGGGATTTCCCCATCTGCGTTGTTCCCATGCTGCATCAGGATTTGCAGCGTGAGCATGTTCCGCTCTGGGCGTATTTCTGCCAGATCAGCGACTCGACCACCAGCTACGGGTCTTACTCCGGCGCCGTCCCGAACGAGAAAATTACCTGGGGCAAGCTGGGAATCGACACGCCAAAATTCATTATTGAATCCGACGCGACCATCGTGGCGCCGCTGATTTTTGCGGTTGTGCTGGGCTGGTAGTAAGCAGTTTTGTCATTCCGACCAACGGGAGCGTTTAGCGTCTGTCCCGCAGGGTAACAACCCTAAAGTAATGGCCCGTCCGTGACCATCCCTTGGGCCGTTGTCCCGTGCTACCTTGCAAGCTACGAGGCATAGTCGGTGACGACGGATGAAGAATTAAACCTACTCGAGCAGCAGCTACGACGGCTGAAGATCGAGTACGAGATGTACTTCAATAATCCCGCCAAGCGCCCGCCCACCGACGTAGAGTGGAAGGTGCTGGCCATTCTGCGCAAATTCTCTGATGGCGGACGCATGGGATTTGCCCAGCGCTTTCGTTACAACTCCCTGGCCCAGCAATATGCGGTGCAGAGCGATCTTTGGCGCAAGAAATCTCGCATTCGCGAGGAAGGCTATCGCCGCCCGCAGGATGCGCTACTCTCCGTGCAAGGCGTTCGCATTTTTGAAGATAAGGCCGTTCAAGAGCCAACTCCGAACCATGAAATTACGCCTCTTGAAATCGATGCGGAAGACGAAACTGGGACACTCGAAGCCGCCACCGCCGCTGCTGCTGCGAGCATGGACAAACCCATTGCTCCGTGGCCAGTAACCGCCGTGAAAGCTGCCGTGCCCGTTCCACCAGTGGCCAAAACCGTATCAAAGACTCCGGCGGCCAAAGCTGCTCTCAAGCAGCCCTACAGCGCTCAGCTCACCGATGTGGAAAAAGACCGCAAACGCGTAGAGTCGCTTTACCAGGCCTTGGTCGAAGCTAAGAAAAATGCTGGTGAAAAACTGGGCGACGCTGCCAGTTTTGATTCCTTCTCGTCCTTCGTCAAGAAGAAGACCGACCAAATCCGCAAACAGTACGCCTGCGAAGCCGTCGAGTATTCCGTTGAATTGGAAGCTGGGAAAGTCCGCCTGAAAGCAAAGGCCGGAACCAAAGCCTAGGCTCGTGTAGGCTCAGACGCCCTCGTCTGGACGCAAAGAAAACAACGCGATAGCGTACTCTGAGGTTCTCCCTCCCCGTGACCTACCGCGTCCAGTTCGAGCAATGGGTTCCGTTTCCGATTGAGCAAGTCTTTCTCTTTTTCGCCAATCCCAACAACTTATCTCGCATCATGCCGCCTGCGAGTGACGCGAAAATTCTCCGCTTGGAACTGAAGCCTCCGCCTGCCAATGGGTCGGGCAGCGCCACGCCAATCGCCGGCCCCGGCTCGGCTATTGTTATCTCGGTCCGCATCCTTCCCTTCCTGCCCATACGCGCGTCGTGGATCGCCCGAATTATCGATTTCGAATGGAATCACCACTTCGTGGACATCCAGGAAAAAGGGCCATTCAAGAGCTGGCATCACCGCCACCAATTTTCATCGGAGACGCGCAATGGAATCCTCGGCACACTCGTCGGCGATGTAGTTGACTACGAGATCGGCTTTGGGCTTTTGGGGGCATTGGCCCAGAAATTCCTCATAGCCCGCCAAATGCAACAAACATTCGCGCACCGCCAGAAAATATTAGAATCTCTACTCTCGCAGAACGGGAAGTGAGTCCTGCGAACAAGTAGGGATATTTTCACCGGTACGAATTTTTCTGGAGATCACAACTACATGCGCCATCGCAAGCCATACCAAATCACGTTCATTTTTTTCGTCTTCTTTTTCGTCTTCGCTGCAAGCGTAGCGGCGCAGAACAAACCGGATGCCCCGGACTATGACGTCCAGGAACACTACACAAAATACGAATACCTAATTCCGATGCGCGATGGCGTGCATCTTTTCACGGCAATCTACGTCCCCAAGGATGCCTCCCACCCCTATCCGTTCTTGATCAACCGGACGCCGTATAGCGTAGCGCCCTATGGCGTTGATCATTATCCGAAGTACCTGGGGCCATCGCTGGAGTTCCGCAAGTCGGGTTACATTTTTGTCAACCAGGATGTACGGGGCCGTTGGCAGTCCGAAGGCGCATTCGTTGAGATGCAGCCGCACATTGACAACAAGAAATCCAAGCTGGACGTGGACGATGCCAGCGATCTGTACGACACCATTGACTGGCTACT
This sequence comes from Acidobacteriaceae bacterium, assembly GCA_043746935.1. Classification (GTDB taxonomy): domain Bacteria; phylum Acidobacteriota; class Terriglobia; order Terriglobales; family Acidobacteriaceae; genus JANXUC01. The sequence continues at coordinate 8,880 of JAYTQD010000691.1, forward strand.
CAAAAATATCCCCAACAACAACGGCAACGCCGGTATCTGGGGAATTTCGTATCCCGGCTTTTACACTTCCGCGAGCATGATTGATTCGCACCCCGCTCTGAAGGCTGCCTCACCGCAAGCTCCCATGACTGACCTCTTCATGGGCGACGATGCCTACCATGGCGGCGCTTTCATGATCGACGCGAACTTCGATTTCTATGAATTCTTCCGGCCGCAGCATGCTCCGCAAATGCCCCGCAAGAGTGAGGAAGAATTCGACTTTGGCACCAAGGATGGATACGAGTTCTTTCTCAAGATGGGTCCCTTGGCGCAATCGGCGCAGTATTTTACCGGCCACGACCAGCTCTGGAACGACCAGTACCAGCACGATACCTACGACGACTACTGGAAGGTACGGAACCTGGCACCACACCTGAAGAACATCCACTGCGCGGTACTCACGGTAGGCGGCTGGTTTGATGCGGAAGATTTGCAGGGACCGTTTTCCACCTACCGCGCAGTGGAGAAGAACAATCCGGGAATCTTCAATGCACTCGTAGTTGGACCCTGGGTCCATGGAGGATGGGCGCGGTACGATGGAAATCATCTGGGCCAAGTGAACTTTGCCTCGAACACTAGCGAGTACTACCGCCAGCAGATTCTCTTTCCATTTTTCGAGCAGTACCTCAAAGGCGGGACGGACGCGAAACTGCCGGAAGCCTATGTTTTCGAGACTGGAACCAATGTGTGGCGGCAATATTCCGTATGGCCTCCGAAGAATGCGGAGGCAAAAACACTCTATTTCCAGGAAAAAAGGGCGCTGTCTTTCGATCCTCCCACTACCGCGGTGGCCTTTGATGAATACGTAAGTGATCCCGGCAAGCCCGTCCCTTACGTCGCCTACCCCACGCTCGAAACACCGCAGGAATATATGGTTTCGGACCAGCGGTTTGCGGCTTCCCGTACCGATGTACTGGTGTATCAAACGCCCCCTCTAACGGAAGATGTGACCCTGGCGGGGCCGGTTTCTCCGAATTTGTTTGTGTCCACAAGTGGAACGGATTCGGATTGGGTGGTGAAACTGGTGGATGTGTATCCGCCCGATTATCCAGAGCCTCCCGTACCGGATGCCGACAAGCCGCGTACCGATGTGGCGCCGCCCGGATTCACCATGGCGGGATATCAGCAGCTCATCCGCGGCGAACCCTTTCGCGGGAAGTTTCGCAAGAGCTTTGAAAAGCCAGAACCGTTCACGCCGGGAAAGGTCGAGGCTGTGGATTTCACGATGCCCGATGTGAACCATACCTTTCGCCGCGGTCATCGAATCATGGTGCAAGTACAAAGTTCATGGTTCCCATTGGCGGATCGCAATCCCCAATCGTTTGTCAGTATTCCCACGGCCAAAGCCTCTGATTTCGTGAAAGCGACAGAGCGCGTCTACCATTCGAAGCAGCAGCCCTCGGGTGTCGGCGTGCTAGTACTTGGGCGTGAAAACTAGAACGAGCAGTTGCTTTCCTTGGAGGATTAGATTCGGTGCCGCAAAACGAAAGCCTGCCTCGGGTTGCAGTCGTAGGCGCGGGCGCAGTTGGTGGATACTTCGGTGGACTGATGGCGCGTTCCGGCGCTCCGGTTGTCATGATCGGGCGACCATCGTTCGTCGATGTCGTGAACGCGAAGGGCCTCTACCTCGAGACACTACAGTTCCAGGAGACAGTCCACGTTGAAGCGTCGACGGAACTCAGCGCGGTTCGTGGCGCGGATATCGTGCTCTTTTGCGTCAAGACGACCGATACCGCCGCTACAGCTCGCGAACTCGCTCCCTTGCTGGAGTCCAACTCCGTCGTCGTAAGCCTGCAAAATGGTGTCGACAATGCCGAGCAAATTCGCGCGACTGCCGACCTAGACGCTGTAGGCGCTGTGGTCTACGTTGCGGCGGCGGCTAAAGCACCCGGTCATATTCAGCATTTCGGACGTGGCGACCTGGTGATCGGTCCGGAAGCGGAACGAACGCAACGACTGGCGGCGCAGTTTGTGCGCTGCGGCGTGCCTTGCCGCGTATCCAACAATATCGAAGGGGAGTTGTGGACGAAGTTCGTGATCAACTGCGCTCTGAACGCGGTTTCCGCGCTGGGCCAAGCAAAATATGGACGTATCGCAGAAAGCACCGACGCCCGGAAGCTGCTGGAATTGATCGTGGACGAAATGCTGGCGGTAGCTCACGCTTCCCACCTGGTTCTGCCGGGAATGGAAGACCGCGCAGCGGCGCAAGAGGGTGTCATGAAGATTGCCACACAAATGTCTGAACAATTCTCGTCCACCGGTCAGGACCTAAACCGAGGCAAACGCACCGAAATCGATTCCCTCAACGGTTACATTGTCCGCCGCGGTGCCGAGCTGGGCGTGCCCACGCCTGTGAACCACGCCCTGTACACCCTTGTAAAACTCGCTGAAAATCGTTAGCCGATCTCTCCTGGGCCGGCGTCGAATTTCACGCTAGACAAAACCTTTACCAGGAAATGACAAACCTGCGACACACTCCAGCCCGACTCTTCTTAGAGTAAAGTTCTAGGCCACAATGCCTCTACCGGGAGGCTTCCATGCCATGCGTGCCAGTTGCAAGTTGACGGCAACCTGCCGTTGGGAGATTTCTGATGAAAATAGTTTGCGTTCTTTTGCTGGCGATCCTCACCTTTGGGTGCGGCAGTTACCATACCCCCGCGACTCTTCAGGTCTCGACCCTCGCGCCCAATAGCGCAACCGCGCTCGGACCGCAATTCACACTGACCGTCAATGGGAGCGGCTTTGCCTCCAACACCGTCATTTATTTCAACGCCGCGGCTCAGACTACAACATTCGTATCCGGAACACAGCTTACGGCGATGATTCCGGCGACCGCCATCGCAACGGCCGGCGCGAAGTCCGTCTACGTGGTTACGCCCGGAGGCGGATATGGCTCTAGCCAAACTTCGAACAAAGTGAACTTCACGGTCAACTAACGCCGACGAACGGGAAATCCTTCGTCCGCCTCCTCACGCCTAAGCCCGAAAACCTAGGGACAGGGCGAAGTGCGCTTTACCTTTCCAGCGGGAAATGCGCCCGTCCGGGAATTACTCCCACACGAATCGAGATTCCCCTCCATCGCACCTCACGTCGCGATCACCACGCTCTTGATAGAATCGACAGCTGCCCTCATTGAGCATTTGATCCCATTCTGTTGCGAGGCAACTCATGTCGAAAATTGAACGCGCTATTCTTTCCGTCACCGATAAAACAGGGCTGGTGGAGTTTGCCAAACAACTTGCCGCAATGGATGTTGAGCTTGTCTCCACGGGCGGCACGGCAAAACTGCTGCGCGATGCGGGTATTGTTGTAAAAGATATTTCCGAACTCACCGGCTTCCCCGAAATGCTCGACGGCCGCGTGAAGACGCTGCACCCCATGGTGCATGGCGGCATCCTGCACCGCCGCGAGAACCCGGCGCACGTTAGCTCCATCGAAGAGCACGGCATCGTACCTATCGACATGATTGTCGTGAACCTCTATGCCTTCGAAAAAACTGCGGCGAAATCTGGCGTGCATTTCGAGGAGATTATCGAGAACATCGATATCGGCGGGCCGTCGATGATTCGCTCGGCGGCCAAGAATTTCCAGGATGTTGCCGTCGTGACTTCGGCGAGTGACTACGATGCAATTGCGAAAGAAATGAAAGCCTCGCACGGGACGCTCTCGCTCGAAACGAATTGGCGTCTTGCTCAAAAGGCCTTCGCTACCACCGCCGCCTATGACTCGGCCATCGCTTCCACCCTCGAACGCATCTCGCCCGAGGAATTCGAACTCGATCCCGACCAGAAATTCCCGCAAACCCTGCGCATGTCGTTCCAAAAGACGATGGACCTGCGGTACGGAGAAAATCCCCACCAATCCGCCGCCATGTATAGCGACGGTTCGGGCACCGGTGTTGCCAATGGACGCCAGATTCAGGGCAAAGAACTCTCCTACAACAACATCGTCGACCTGCAAGCCGCTTGGGATCTGGCGCAAGAGTTTGAAGAAACCGTTTGCACCATCATCAAGCACACGAATCCCTGCGGCACCGCCACCGCCACCACGCTCACGGCGGCATACAAGAAAGCCCTGGAATGCGATCCCGTCTCAGCCTTCGGCGGCGTCATCGGCGTCAATCGTGTCATCGACGCCGCCACCGCTGAAGAAATGGCCAAGCTTTTTGTTGAAGCCATTGCCGCCCCCGGCTTCGAACCCGCCGCCCTCGAACGATTCGCCGCCAAGAAGAATCTCCGGCTCGTCGAAATCAAGCACGTCCCGCAAAAGTGGGTGCTGAAAAACGTCTCCGGAGGCATCCTCCTCCAAGACACCGACGTACGCCCCCTTCAGCCAACCGACCTCAAAGTCGTCACCAAACGCCAACCCACGCCGGAAGAAATGCGCGCCCTCCTCTTCGCCTGGAAGATCGCCAAGCACGTAAAGTCCAACGCCATCGTCTACTCTCGCGACGGCCAAAGCGTCGGTATCGGCGCGGGACAAATGAGCCGCGTCGATTCTTGCCGCATTGGTGCCATGAAGGCGGTCCTCCCCACCCAAGGCACCGTCGCCGCCTCCGACGCCTTTTTTCCATTCCCCGATGGAGTCGAAGAAATTGCGAAGGCTGGCTCCACCGCCATCATCCAACCCGGCGGATCCTTGCGCGATCCCGAAGTCATCGAAGCCGCCGACCGCCTGGGTTTGGCCATGGTTTTCACCGGAGTCCGGCACTTCCGCCACTAAGAAGGCGGAATGCAGGACTTCGAACTCCGCGGTGCTTGTCCCTCGGATTGGCTTACCTTGCCCTTCCAGCCCCGTCTTTTTCGCCGTACCCCGAATTGTCAGCGTAAAATAGACCAGTCCGAGCTGGCGAAACGGCATCTAAGCACTCATTGTGACTCTGGGAAAATAGGTATTCGACGAATGATTCGATTCCAGCGCTTGGCACTTCTCTTGGCCGTGATGGCCGTTCCCGCACTTGGGCAACAAGACCCCGGCAAGCAGTCGCCGACAGCCGCTCAGCCAGCGTCAGTCCCGCCCGCAACCGGAGCTCCGGAGACGCCCACCAAGGCTCCAGACAAGGCCGCCGCCTACTACCACTACTCGATGGCGCACATCTACGAGGAAATGGTCACGGCCTACGGGCGCACGGAGCTCGCCAACAAAGCCATTGACGAATACCGCCTAGCCCTCGAAAACGACCCCGGCTCCGAATATCTAAACACCGGCCTAGCCGAGCTTTACGCCCGCACCGGCCGCATTCGCGACGCTGTCCTTGAAGCCCAGGACATGATCAAGCGCGATCCCAATAATCTGGAAGCTCGTAAGCTCCTCGGCCGCATTTACCTGCGCTCACTCGGCGACTTGCAATCCGGTTCAGGATCGTCCGACTTGCTCAAGAGCGCGATTGACCAATACGAACAGATCGTCAGGCTTGAACCGAACAGCATGGATGGGCATCTTCTGCTGGGCCGCCTTTACCGCCTCAACAACGACTTGCAGAAGGCCGAGGGCGAATTCAAGACGTCCGTCAAATTGCAGCCCGATTCCGAAGAAGCCGCCACCATGCTCGCCTACCTCTACAACGAAGAAGGCGATTCCAAGCGCGCCGTGGAAACGCTCACATCCGTCCCGGATGCCACTCGTACCGCCAAGCTCTACTCGGCGCTGGCTTACACCTACGAGCAGCAGAAGCAATACAAAGAAGCCATCAACGCCTATCGAAAAGCATCCGAGCTGGATCACGACAACCTGGATGCCATTCGTGGCCTGGCGCAGAATCTACTCAACGACGGCCAGCTGGATGCCTCTCTTGGGCAATATAAGATCATTGCCGATGCCAATGCCGAGGATCCGCAAACCTATTTGCGCATGTCCGACATTTACCGCCGCACCGGCAAGTTCGAGCAGGCTCTGGATGTCCTGAAAAAGGCTGAGGTTCTGGTTCCCGATTCCCTCGAAGTTCCCTACAGCGTCGCCACCGTCTACCAGGCGCAAGGTAAGGACACCGAAGCTGTTCAGGAATTGCAAAAGCTACTGACGCGCACTGAAAAAGCCGATGGCGTCTATACCACAGGTGAGAGCAACAACCGCGCAGTTTTTCTCGAGCGCCTCGGCACCATCCAAAGCGATCAGCGCAAGAATGATGCGGCCATTGAGACCTTCCACAAGATGCTGGCGCTCGGCGACGAGAATGCTGTGCGCGGCTATCAACAGATTATCAATACCTATCGCGAAACCAAAGATTGGCCCAAGGCCACTGCCGTCGCCCGTGAAGCGGTGCAGAAGATGCCCAAAGATCGTGGCTTGAAGATGGTTCTTGCCTCGCAGCTCGCCGACGGCGGCGAACCCGACAAAGCTATCGCGGAAGTGCGTTCCCTGCTCAAGGGTGATGCCGAAGACCGCGATGTCTACATCGCGCTGGCGCAAATGCTCAGCCGCTTGCGCCGTGGGCCGGAAGCGGAGGAAGCGGCTGCCAAGGCGCTCGCCATTTCCCCCAAACCCGAGGAAAAAATCTATGTCCACTTTGTGATCGGATCGATTTTTGAGCACGAAAAAAAGTACGACCAAGCCGAAGAAGCATTCAAGAAAATTCTTGCCGCCGAACCTCAGAACAGCAATACGCTCAATTACCTCGGCTACATGCTCGCCGACCGCGGCGTGCGCCTGGAAGAAGCGCTCGGCTACATCAAGAAGGCAGTCGAGCTGGAACCCGCGAACGGCGCTTACCTGGACTCGCTCGGTTGGGCGTATTTCAAACTCGGAAAGTATGACGCTGCCGAGCAAAATCTCCTGCGCGCCTCGCAGCGCCAGGAATCCGACCCCACCATCAACGAGCACTTGGCCGACCTGTACCAGAAAACTGGCCGCCTCAAGCTGGCTGCCACGCATTGGGAACGCGCGCTCGTCGAATGGGGTAAGACGGTTGAAGCCGAAGTGGACCCCTCCGATGTGGCGCGCATTCAGAAAAAGCTCGACGCCGTCCGCGTGAGGCTAGCAAAAGAAAACCCAGAGCGCCGGTAACCACAGTTTCAAAACAATGGAGGCACGGGCGTCCTCGCCCATGCAGGCGTATCATGTCCATGAGCGTAATTGGCCTATGATCTTCTCCCGCCGCCTCCGCATCCTAGTCATCGTTCTAGCGCTCGCCCTGTTCGGCGCTGGCTTCATCCTCTACAAGATGAAGCTGCCCAAGCCGCAAACGGCCTCTGCGACGGGCCAATTCGCTCCCGACTTCACCCTCACCGACCAATCCGGCCAACCTTTCCACCTCGCCGACCAGCGCGGCCATCGCGTTCTGCTCATTTTCTACCGCGGCTATTGGTGACCTTTCTGCATGATGCAACTGCGCGAGTTCGCGCGGCACAAAGCGGAATTCGATCAGCTCGACACCCGCATCGTAGCTATCAGCGTAGATGACGTGGAACACAACAGAACCGTCTGGGAAAAAGTTGCTCAGAAACAGTTTCCAGTCCTGAGCGATTCCAGAGTTGCGGTCATTCGCCAATACGGCCTGCTGCATACCGCCGGAAAAGGCGGTGCCGACATCGCCCTTCGCACCACCCTCCTCATCGACGCCCAGGGTACCGAGCAGTGGCGCCGGGTCAGCGAAACCGTTCCCGACATTCCGAAAGCCGCGGAGATCCTCGCCCGCATTCGTGGCGACAAGTAGCTACCCCAAGTGTTTTTCACGCTTGAATTGTGACTATTATTTTACTTATTAGGCGCTCGTGACGACTTGCGAAATCCCGAGATAAGCATCCCTAATTTCAAGCGGAGCCTCTGGAGTTGCTGGCGTCGCCGTCGACGGCAGTGGGAACGCAGTAGCCGCATTTGGGCAAACAACCATTAACCCTGGAACCTACACCGTTTACAGGCCGGTCGGCGGAACCTTCCAACCCAAGGTCCAGATCAACTCTAGCACTCAGGTTGTGTCGACTCCTGCCGGAACCTTCGTGGCGGGCGGAACCACTGTATCCTCGCGTCTAGCCGGAAGCTCCACCTGGAATCAGCACACGTTTTCAGATTCCCAGTTGGTGAACGCCG
>JAYTQD010000692.1:0-6678 GCA_043746935.1 Acidobacteriaceae bacterium
TTTTACCCTTTGGCGCCGCGAAACTGAGACTGCTCAGGAGAACAGCCGACAAAACTGGTAACAGATGACGTTTCACTGGTTTACCTCCGCACATGTGGAATTTTTAGCTCCGACTGGGGATTCCAGTCTGTTTGCATGATGCGTGGCCTGCCGGGAAGGTTACAGCCATGCAGGAAAGTGTCTACAAGTATTCCGCGCGCGTCCTTAATTCCGGAATCCGAAGTCTCAGCAAGGTTGTCGAGATAAACTCTCGTTTCGGCCAGAGAAGATCCAGTGTGGGTAATTTCGGAGAAGGCCACCTCGATACGGAAGCCGTCTCCGGAGTATCAGCCAGACTTACGAGCTTGCAATATTTGCGAGTCGCCGACAAACAGGCAGTTATCGTGTTGATCCCGAATCGAAATGCCGATTTTGGCCACCCGATGCCCACTCCGTCCTGTCAGCCCTTACGGTCCCACACAATTAATTGCGTGCCACACGCTAGAGCGAGCGGAAGGCAATAAGTGAGGCTTGACGGCGCTAATCACTGTATATCCGAGCTTTCCGTCCTTAACGGCGTTTAGAGCCGCTTGAGCGAAACGCTTCGCGTCGGCGAAGTTCACATTTGGAAACTCAAACTTCTTAAGGCCCACGGCGATCTCCGCTCCGAGCAACTTGCCTTGGATTTGACGAACCATTTCAGTCAATGCGTAGCTGTGGTCTTCGATGGTCTCGATGGTGAGGCCGGCGAGTCTCAATGTTTCCGCATACGACTCATCCGGCTGCGCGTCGCCGATACAAGCAATCCATGATAAGAGTCCGTCGAACTCGGAGCCTGCAAGATCGTCGCATCCACAATCGTTCCCGTGCCAATCCGCAGTCCCCGCGCCTGTAAGTGCTGCTGTACGCGCTCGAAAATCCGCGCCCCCAACTCGTGCTGCTCCAGTAAGTGCCGGAACTTACAGGCCGTCGTTTCATCCGGCACCGGTTCGTGCCCCAAATCAATGTCCACAAAGCCGCGCAACGCCGCCGAATCATACAGCGCTTCTTCCACCGCCGGGTCCGATAGGTTGAACCACTGCTGCAAAAAATAAATCCGCAGCATCCGCTCCACCCCCACCGGCGGCCGTCCTTGCCCCGCCTTCGGATACACCGGCTCGATCAGCGCGCACAACTCCGCCCACGGCACCACTTGCTCCATCTCTTTCCAGAAATAACGCTCGCCGCGTCTTCTTCGTCTACCTCTCAAACCCGCTCTGCGCCGCCAGTGTCCGCTGTTTCATGCTTTCCGCCTCCGACGTTCTTCTTCCAATTTATCTTGAACACCAGTGGAAAATGCAGAACTTAATCAGAGTCTCCCTAGAGGTAAACAAGATGTTGCGGTGGAGTAGGCAACAGCCGAGATAAATCGTCTGCGCGAAAGTCTTTTGAAGTCTCGCATTCCTAGATCGCTCCTTAAATTCGACAAATAAACATCAGGCCAATGCGTTGGTGAAGCCACCGTCCTCGGCAAACCGCACGGAAAAGGCTTTCACGTTCCCATGATTCCATGGTCTGCTTCGACCGCTACGAGGGCTTTAATGGCGGCAATATTTTGGACTGAAGACAGGGTGAGTTGAACATGCGCACTGGTCATGACCGTCCTCCCGGCAAGAAGAGCCATCAGTATAATAAATTCGCTTATTATCAGGATGGAGTGATCAATCTTCTCCTGAATTTATCGCTCCCAAACGCGGAGTATCCGCTCACTATGGGAATGCAGCTGTGAAGCCTATCACGTTCGCAGTATTCACTACAGGCGATCTTGAGGGCCTCAAGTCTCCCGCCGCGTTCTTTGATCTCCAAACTTACAAAGGCTGAACACCGAACAATCGAGACACGATACTTCGTGCTCCGTCCCGAGACTATCTCCGCGCCTGAACGACCGATTCAAGACGGTGACGGAGGCAGTCGACCATCTAGGAAGTCAAGTGCAGGTGCTGAGGGCAATCCGGTCAGCGGCGTTCTCAGAGTTTTAGATTGACAGACTTACTGCAGTCGATTGACCATGGCCCACGGGGTATTTGTCGTGCCGTCACGCCGCACCTTCCTTGCCCAGACCGCAGGCATTGCCGTTGCCACGATGGGAACGGCTACGGCTCTGCCCGCCGCCAGCAATGTGCATGACGTTCCCTCCACGGAGGTGAGCAGCCTCTGCGGCGAGTGGCTCTTTTGTACCGATCCTGAGAATATTGGTGTTCAGCAGCATTGGTATGCGGCCGCCCATCCTGCCCGTAACGCGCATACCGTCAGAGTACCTCATACTTGGCAGGTTGAGTCGGCTTTGGCCGACTATCGCGGCGTTGCATGGTACCGTCGAACCCTTGACCCTCCCGCGCATTGGGGAGACTCGGTAGTGCGGATCGAATTTGAGGCCGTGTTTCATACCGCCTCGGTCTGGGTCAATGGGGAACTTGCAGGAGAACACGCGCGCAAGGGGTATACGGCCTTCACGTTGGGCATCACACATTTGCTTCAGGTGGGGGCACTCAACACCATCGTGGTGAGGGTGGACAACTCATTCAATGAGCACATGCTTCCCCGAGGCCGCTCTAGTGACTGGGCACCCGATGGAGGAATCGTTCGCCCCGTTCAGTTGCTCATCACTCCAAAGGCTTTTGTCGAGAGAGTGGACGTCGAAGCGCTCCCTGATCTGGCCCGCGGAGATGGAATGCTTACGATCACCGCCCACATTCGGAATGCAAGTTCCCAACCCTGGACTGGTCATATCCTTTTCCGTGTTGTAAACAGCGCGACTGGACTTGAGGTGCCAGTTAGCGCCCATGCCAAAAGCGCATCCATCAGGCCGCAGACAACGCTATCTCACAAATTAGAAACGACCCTTTCCAGTGTCAACTTGTGGCATTTCGATCACCCCAATCTATATCAGCTCGAGCTCTGGATCACGAATGGAGGCGAAGGACACCGCATGGTGGTATCGTTCGGCGTGCGAAAGCTCGAGGTAAAGAACGGCGGCCTTTACTTGAACGGCGAGCAGCTGCGGCTGATGGGTGTGGAGCGCATGGCAGGCAGTAACCCGGAATTCGGAATGGCGGAACCGTGCGAATGGATACAACGCGACCATGCCGACCTGAAGCATTTGAATTGTGTTTTCACCCGCACGCACTGGCCCCAGGACAGGCAAGTCCTCGATTACTGTGACCGCAACGGGATACTAGTGCAGTGCGAAGTGCCGGCATGGGGCCCTGATACATTTGCGAATATGGGTGCCGCGCCAGACACGGACATCATGGAAAATGGACTGGAACAGCTGCGGGAGCTGATAGCGCGCGACCGCAACCATCCTTCGGTCGTCGTCTGGGGACTCTGTAATGAGATCGCCGGTCAGCATTCCGCGGCCTACCAGTTCGCCAAACGCATGTTGCAAGAGGCGAAACAACTGGACCCCAACCGGCTCTGTTCTTACGCGTCGAATTCGCTATTTGAGACACCGGAGCGCGACGTGGCCAGTTTGATGGATTTCATTGAAACTAACGAGTACTTCGGAACTTGGCAGCCGGGTTCAGCACTAGACTTGGACAAGCATCTGGAGAATCTGCACGCCGTATTCCCGGATAAGCCTATCCTAGTCTCCGAATATGGATACTGTGCATGCACGGAAGACCGGCCTGAGGGCGATGATCGCAGGATCGAGACTTTGCGATCCCACAACAAGGTGATCCGCTCTAAGAATTACATCGGTGGTTCAATCTTCTTCTGCTACAACGATTATCGCACGCATGTGGGGGACCGCGGTGCCGGTGCTCTGCGACAAAGAGTTCACGGCGTGGTTGATATTTACGGCGCGAAGAAGCCCTCGTACGAAGCCCTTCGCCAAGAGTCGAGTCCCATTGAAGAGCTAGCCGTGTGGAATCGCGGAAATGCATTTCAGTTATGCGTGCGATCGCGGCGCGACACTCCCATGTACACGCTTCGCGGATATCGATTGCGTGGAGTCTTTTATGGGCAGGGAGATATCCCGATCGAACAGCAGGAAATCGAACTGCCCGAGATCACTCCTGGCGCAGAGATACCGGTCAATCTCACCTTCGGTCAATCAGCCGCACCCCTTCACATTCAATTTGACGTGTTCCGGCCCACCCGCTTTTCCGCGTATTCCGTAGACTGGAAGCCACACAATTGAGAAGTATGGGGAGAAGCTTGAACTGGAAACGAGAACCCTAAGATTTGGCAGATCACCGATAAACCCCTGGACGCGGACTTGCTTTGGAACAATCCACGCGTGCCGCCTGCGCGCCGTTCAAGTAAAGGCCGCCGTTCCTTGCCGCCCCGAAGCTTGGCGAGCGCGCCAGAAACAGCATCAGCGGCAACAGTCCCAACGTAAAGAAAATCTGATTCGTGTTCGCATCCACGCCGTCGGAAGCAACTTTCGACACCGCCCACGCTCTCCGGCACAGAATAGTTAGCAGCGAAAACGCCAGCCACCGCGTCATCCCCGCCAAAGTTGCGGCCGCGTTCTTGTCCGATTCAACCACCGGCACAGACATGAAATCTCCAGACTCAAGAGAGAATAACCGCAAAGTCAGCGCACGGCGTGGGTGTGTGGCGACCTCAATTGGCATTTTCAGCCCTGCGTCAGATGAGTAGCTCCTAGGTTCAATCCCGCTGCTGCGATCCGGAAGCAGTCCTGCGCACATGGGCGCGAGTATAGCGCAGGCGAAGCCGGAGAACGATCAATTAAACGATATTTTCACCGTGGACGGGGATTGTAAGGGCGGTTGCTTCGAGTGCATTTCTCTCACCCGAATCATGGGAGACGGGGCAAATCCTTCAGCGCGGCCACAGCGCCCTTGACGCGGCCGCGGTAATCCGCCACCTTCTTCTGTGCCTCTTCCGACTTTGGATCCACATGGAAGCGCTGGGCCAATGTCTGGATGTCTTTTTCGCTTGGCCCCATGGTCAACTCGTTCACCTTTGCCATCGCCTGCGCCAATACGATGCGGCAGTGGGTCACCTGCTCACTAGCAGTCTCGGGGCGATAGCTCAGGCGATCACCCGTCTGCATCGCGTCGATCAGTTCATCCGGTGACGACGCAATGGGCCACGTCCGGTTGAGCAAGCCGTAGGCCTCGCGCAGCCGGGTCATTGCCCCGGCAAAGCCGTTGAGTTCAGCGCGTCGCGCGACGAGGCCGGCAGTGCGAGTCACGCGGATTGTCGCCGGCAGTGCGACCGATGATTTGGGTACCGTAATCATGGTCGTCAGAGTATTGCCTTCGAAGCGCCAACCCGTCGTGCCTGCGTGTGGCGAATAGGACAATGCTCTTCCGTTCACCGTAACCCGCTCTGGTGGCCAGTCGCCCGGCAGTCGAACCTCGTAGGCCCGCGCGGTTGGCATACCCTTGTAGCCCCCCTTTGCTGCTGCAATCACGATCATCAACACGTTTCCGTGTTCGGAAGAGCTAAGTTCGGTCCGCACGGCTTCGTCGTGCTGATACCCGCCCGAGTCACCAGCATCCTCGTACAGGGTGTATTTCGAGCTCTGCCCATCCTGAAGTGGAAAAACACGCACTACCAGCGGGTCGAGCGCCTTCTGGCTGGAATACTGCATCGGTGGCGCTTCGGGCACAATTGCGCCGCCACGCACATAGACCGGCATCTGCTGAATGGAAAAATTGCGCTTCACCGTCACCGGCCCTGTGAACCGTGTGCCGGTCTGCCACTCGATCCACTCACCCGGCGGCAGCCAGACAGACTTCTCCGCCAACCCCGTAGTGTTATCACCCGGAGCGGCTACTGGAGCCACGATCATCTGCTGCCCGAAAACATATTCACTCTTATTGCTATACGCCTCCCCCGCTTCCGGCCAGTCGTAGTAAAGAGGATGCAAAAACGCCAGACCGGTGTCGTAGGTGCGCCGGGCTTCGGTGTAGATATACGGCAGCAGCGCATAGCGAAGGTGATAAGTGTCCCGCATGATGTCGGAGTACGGCTCCGGATAGGCCCAGATGCGGCGCTCCGAATCGGGGTTCTTGGTGGTGTGCGTGCGCAGGATGGGACTGAAGGCCCCGAACTGCAGCCAGCGCGTGTAAAGCTCGGGATCGACCACGCCCGGTGCATGTCCGCCGATATCGTGGCTCCAGTAGGCGTATCCGACGTTCGCAGCGGTAGCGGTGAACCACGGCTGGAACGCCAACGACTCCCAAACGGAGATTGTGTCACCCGAGAAGCCGATCTGGTAACGATGATTACCCAGGCCTCCCCAGCGATGGAACAGCAGCGGACGCTTCCCTTCCCGCGCCTGATCGGTAAAGTGCACGTAATTCAGCCACCACGTGGGGTTAACTCCCGGAGTCCGCGTATTGGCTTCTTGCTGCCAGTCGAGCCACCAGAAGTCGACGCCCTCCTTCTCCAGCGGATGATGCAGCAGGTTCATGTAATTCGTCGCGAACTTCTGATTGGTAATGTCGAAGGGCACGTGCTGGTTGGTCGTGGGATCAATGCCCATGGCCCGCGCCATCGCCGGGTACGCGTCCTCCCACGGTTGCACGCCCGACGCTGGATGCAGGTTCAGCGTGGTCTTGAGCCCCTCCTCGTGGATGTTCTTCAGGAACTGTTCGGGATCGGGAAACAACAACTTGTTCCAACTGTAGCCGCTCCACCCCTTGGCGTGTCCCGACTGGTCGAGCTGAGACTTGCCCA
>JAYTQD010000693.1:0-6675 GCA_043746935.1 Acidobacteriaceae bacterium
GATGGAACGCCGTGAGCGAGCTACGTGCATCATGCACATATTTGGCACGAAACGTCGTCAGCGCGAGTTGTGCTTCGGGCGGCGTGCCCGTGGCGCGCACGTGCTGCGCCGCGGTCCAAGCGCTGTCAAGATGGACTGGGGTTTCAGGATCGCGGCGCACGTGATCGTTCAGCCGCACGAGGCCGTCGCGGATGAGCACGGCAGCCTGCGACCGCGAGCAATGCCCTAGCTTGGAGAGAGCTCGCGCCAACCCTACCTGCCGCAAACTTCGAGTTTTTGCTTTTCCGCTCACGCCGAAGGCTCGTGTGGCGGGCGCCCCCGCCCGCGTGGTCTAAAGATCTAAGTCCTCTGGCTTGTACTGATCCCGCGCGGGCGAGGACACCCGCGCCTCCACGAAAAAGAAGAACTACACCGCTTCCAGAGCCTGTTCGAAGTCCGCCAGCAAATCGCGCCAATCTTCAATCCCGACAGAAACGCGAACCAGCCCATCGACCACACCCGCCTGCCGGAACTCTTCTTCGGTGAATCCCGAGTGCGTCGTCGTTTTTGGATGGCACACCAACGTCTCCACGCCACCCAGCGAAACCGCGTTGCGCGCGATACGAATCGTGCGCAGAAAATCAAATGCCGCTTTCTTGCCGCCCTTGATCACCAGCGACAACATCGCCCCCGGCTGGTCGCATTGCTTTTCCACGATGCGCTTCTGCTCCGCGTTTTCAAACAACGTCGGAAACACTACGCACTCGAGTTTTCCATGCCCTGCCAGCGCTGCCGCAATGTGTTGCGCGTTTTCAGTGGCGCGCCCCATGCGCAGACCCACCGTGGAAAGCCGCCCATCGAGCATCCAGCATTCGTCCGGCTGCAAAATCGTACCGAACAAACTGCGCTTCGGGCGAATCTGCCGAATCAGGTCGGGGTCTTTCGACAACAGCACGCCGCCGATCATATCGCTGAAGCCGGAAAGGTATTTCGTCGCCGAATACATGACCAAATCGGCACCGTGCAGCAGAGGATGCTGGAACGCGGGACCGAGCAACGTGTTGTCCACCATCACAATCGGCTTCGGCGATCCCGGCTTCGCCGCTGCTGCGACACTCGCGCAGGCTTGCTGAATGTCGGTCATGATCAGCGTTGGGTTCGCGGGGGTTTCCACCAACACCATCCGCAGGTTCTTCGCGGCACGGATCGCGGCATCCAGCTTCGCGCTATCGCCAGCGACCACGCCCACGCCGATGATGCCGTAGAGCGTCAAGAAATCTTCCACCAAATGCTGCGTGCCGCCATAAATCGGCACCGTGTACACAATCGTGTCTCCGGGGCGCACGAACGTCATCATCGCCGTCATGATAGCCGACATTCCAGAATTGAAAACCAAGGCTGAAGTCGCGCCCGCCTCAATCGGCACCAGATGGTCTTCGAGAATCTCCGCGTTCGGGTGATTGAAGCGCGAATAAACGAGATCAATCTGTTCGCCTTCCGTCGCACGGCCGCGCCCCGCCATCAGGTCAAATGCCCGCTCCGCTGCCTCGGGACTAGAAAACACGTACGTCGAACTGCGAAAGACCGCCGGCCGCGCCGAACCCACCGAAAGGCTCGGATCAAAACCGCGCGTGAGCACTTGAGTGTGAGGCCGCAGAGATTTATCTTCGGACATTTAAGGAGCTCCTGAAATCGAATCTACACCGTGGGGCACAAGGTCGGGAAGGGCAAGATTGGTGGGCGCGGTAGGAATCGAACCTACAACCTGTCGGTTAAGAGCCGAATGCTCTGCCAGTTGAGCTACGCGCCCCTTGGTGCTTTGCTCCGTGGCGCTTGCCGCCGCAGAAAGAGGGACAAAGTGCGCCAGACAAGTTACTGTAGCTGGCATTACGCATGGCGTAACCTTATGAGTGTAGCAAAAATTGCTTTCGGGCAGCAACGCTGGCCCGCACAACTTGTACCGCAGTACCGGGTTTCTTCCAGCTACATTGCCCATTCGACGAAGGAGACTATGCATGCGTACTCGATCCAATTTGGCCAGCGGAATCTTATCCCGCCTGATGCTGGCGGCACTGGCACTCAGCCTGCCTACTTTGGCGCAGACCCCCACCGTACCGACGCCGCCCCGAGGCGCCTCAATACCGAGGCTCTCCGGTCGGCCACGTCAAATTCCTTGTTGGCAGCAGGTCGGCGTTTTGCCGGCTGTCATGCAGAGGATCAAAGGCATTCGCGACAACACGCGCGGACAAGTCAGCACGGCATGCTCGGACTCTTCGCTTTCGCGCGATCAGAAGCTCGATAAGATTGCGGGCATAAAAAAATCCGCGCGCGAACAGATCGATGCCCTGATTCCACCGCACACACAGGAAGCCATGCGTTCCTGCCAGACAGCACATCCACGCCGCCAGCGCAGACGCCGCAACCCGGTGAACACTTCCGATCCTTGCGCCAGCACTCTTCCCAGGCAGCCTGCGGCGTCCGATCCGGATGGGGCCGAAAAACCCGCCGCTCCCAATGGCGGGGCTGCTGCTGCAAAAGACGCAGCACCGGGGAAGCCAGCCAACACCAAGAAATCCGATGATGACTTCGCAGATGATGATGCCGTAGATCCCAAGAATTAGATTTCCGGGAATTGAATCATTCGATCCTAAAACGGAACGAAAGGCCGCGACATAATTGCCGCGGCTTTTTCGTTGGAAGCAGTTTCACTAGAAGCAGTACCGCATCGCGTTAGGAGGATCAAAAACGTGGAAAAGTGGTATGCGTTTTCTGCATAATCCGACCGCGGATTATGCAGTTTTTGCATAACGATTGCTACAGATTTGGGCGAACGTTTAGCGAAAAGTCTTACGACTTTCGGGACGCGTCAGCGGCGAAGGGCGGAATCGCAGGTTCTTCCGTGATGCGAATCGACGGACGGCGCGAAGGCTGTGGTTCGGCTTCCATAAGCTTGACTTGATAGCGCTCGACGGTACCAATCACGGGAGCTTCGTCCGGGCCGTGGCCAAAACGGACAAACGCTTGGCGCGCGCAGAGACCCTCAATCATGTTAAGTCCAACACGGCTAAGGACTTGCTGCGGCAGGGTAGAAAAATTCCGGAACATCCAGACGAAATACAAACGTTGCCAGAAGGTGAGCCGTAGATAACGGGGCCCAATTGGGGTCAAGATTTCCACAACGCCACGGTTCAACTTGTCGGTCATACCTAGCCTGCTTACTCGCGGGGGGTCTGCCAGCTGACTGGCAGTTCGGCCAAGAACGCAGGACATTATGGCACTAGCACTTACGCAATTGCAAACCCTAAAAGGACATGGCCAAAAAAGCAGCACAGCGACCGTCAAAATGAGACGCCAACAGCAAGCTTTGCACCGAAAGCGAGGCGCTGCAGCAGAACCTCCGAAGAGTACCTCAGAGGCCCATCTGAACTTTAGTGGCGCGGGCTAGAAGTTGAACTTAACGGCCAGCTGCACGCCACGCGGCCCGCCTCCGCCAAGAAACGGATTGCCGACGCCCACATCCCCAGTCGCACCCAAACGGTAGCCTTTGACGCCAACCTCGCGATCACCCGCGGCATTGAACCCGAAGCCATTGGAACCCGGGTCCGCAATGAATAAAGGCAAAAACGGACTTGCGAAATTCGGGTGGTTGAGCAGATTGAAGAACTCAGCCCGGAACTGCATGTTGACGCGTTCTGTGATGGCCGTGTCCTTGTGGATCGAAAAATCCCACTGCTTGAACTGCGGGCCGCGCAGCGAGTTGCGTCGAAGGTTGCCGAAGTGACGAGTGCCTGGCACGCAATCCGTAGCTACGCCTCCAGCAGCGGTGGTCTTTTGGGGGTCGATAGTGCATGGAATCGCGAATGCGCTCAAATCGAGAAAGTTGTTCGGGTCATGCAGGTTGTACTTGATGGGACCAACCACATCTGGACGGTCAAATCCGTTTCCGCTCCCGCTGAAGTCGTCCTGGAAGTTGTAATTCAGCTGGAACGGCTGACCGCTCTGGAGGGTCATCGTGCTATCGAAGCCCCAGCCATTCTTCACGCGAGAGAAACCACCGCCCATCTTGGGCAACTGATAACTGAAAATCCAGGCAAAGTGCTGGGGCACGTCAAAATTCGACGGACCATACTCCAATTGGGGACGCGTGCTATCGTTCGGCTGCGCCGCGTTCGGCTCGAAGTCTTCTCCATCGCTCGAGTTATCGAACGAGCGTGACCACGAATAGTTAACAATGGACGTAATGCCGCGCCATTGACTAATGCGCAGACTCGTTTGTAGAGCATTGAAGTTGGACTTGCCGGTAGTTTCTTCGTTCAGCATATAGAAAGCACCGTAAGGGTTGGAACCATATGGTCGCGGGGCACCGTAGGATCGTATGGTGCCGGTCGTAGCACACGTCGGGATTCCGTTCGGGCAGTCTCCGGCCGTAATTGCCGCCTGGCTGGGTTGGTTCAGATCACGGAAGCGCAGTAACCGGTGGCCCTGCGATCCTACGTACCCAATTTGAGCAACAACCTTGCTGGCAATCTGCTGCTGGAGGTTGATGTTGTAGTTCTCCATGTAGGGCGTGCGAATGTTGCGGTCAAAGGTAAAAGTATCGCACTCGAAGTTGCACTGCGTGGTGGAATCTCCGTAAACCGGGGAACCGGCAACAATCGTCCCGCCAACAGCACCGGCAGAGAAAATCGGCTTGGGGCCGACAGGGTTGTACGCTGGTCCAGGAGCGAAAAATGGAGCATACGGCAAATGCCCTTGGAACATGTCCTGGGAAAACGAGTCGTAGAAAACACCAAATCCGCTGCGAAGCACGGTCTTCCCAGTTCCGCGCACGTCCCAGTCGATGCTGACACGTGGAGCGAAGTTTTTTCGGTCTGGTTGATACAGTTTGTCGAGACCGGCTGAACCCACTCGCGACAGAGTAAATGTCGCATTCGTTGGATCGAGGTTCGTGATGGCACTAAAGAGGTTGTTCTTCTCCGCCACTACGCCAAAATAATCCCAGCGCAAGCCGTAGTTCAGAGTGAGTCGTGGCCTCAGGCGGTAGGTATCCTGAATGTAAGCGCCGTAGCTATTTTCGGAAGTGTGGCGTAGCGTGTCACCGGAGTACTGGAAACCATCAGCAACATTGCCCGCGAGAAAATTCTGCAACGCGGGGGTCACAACGCCAGTCAGCGGATCTTTGGTGTCCTTGAATCTCAGCCTACCGCGAAAATATTTATTGAATTCATGCCGGACGGTGCTGCGGCGGAACTCAAAACCAAACTTTACGTCGTGCTTGTTTAGCTTCCAGGAAAAGTTGTCGATAAGCTGATGGTTGGCGTCGACACGTTGCCGCGGATCGCCTGATGTGGCACCGAGTTGAGAAAACGCGCCTCCCGCGATGAGAATGATGGGCAGCCCACCATCGGCAACTCCCGTTCCCGTATTGAGCCCAATCGAACTGGGATGAAAACCTTGATCCTGTGGATTGAACTGCTCGGCAAAGCGATTCCAGCCGTAGCGTAGTTCGTTGACTTTATTCGACGAAACCACCTTGACGTAGGAAAGCGAGACTAGCTGAACTCGTGTCGGAGTGGCGGTGTTGAAGCCGGGAAGCTGGCCTCCACTCGCAGTGAGAGCGAGAGGGAAAGACTGGTCGCTATCGCCGAAGTAGTAGCGGCCTGTTAGCGTGTTATTCGAATTGAAGTTCTGGTCAATTTTGGAAATTAGGCTGTCCACCCGATTGGTCGAAGGCGAAATGATTGTCGCATTCGGGCCTCGCGGGCAACTGTCATCAAACAAAGCAAAATCGGGATCCGTTGGCAAGGGCCGGGTTCCACGATTCGGCGCGGGCCAGGGATTGCGAGCCAACAACGCGGCAATGACAGGATTCGTCGCCCCGCCATCGGCTGCAACGCGGCTAGGCTCAGGGACGCAGCCCAAGGTCACCACGCCAACCGTCTCTCGCTGCCCTTCGTAATTCAAGAAAAAGAACGTCTTGTCTTTGACAATCGGCCCACCCAGTGAACCGCCGAATTGGTTATTGTGGAAGGCCGCTTTAGGGTTCTTGTTGCCGGCACCGTCCGAGACTGCATTGAAATAGTTCCGCGCATCCAGCGCGCTGTTCCGGAAATACTCAATGCCCGTACCGTGCAAGGCATTCGTTCCGCTCCTCGTAACAATGTTCACAACAGCGCCTGCGCTACGGCCATACTCGGCCTCGAAGTTGGAAAGCACGCGAAGTTCGTCCACCGCATCAATTGGCAAAATCGTGGCCGGGGTTCCGAAAACGCCCGCTTCGTTAATCGCCGGATCATTACGGTAACCATCGTTCATATCAGTACCGTCTAAAAGGAAGTTATTGGACCGACCCCGAGCGCCGTTCATTGAAAAAATCCCGAACGAGCCAGGCGAGTCAGTAATTTGGTCGGGAGAACCACTGATTCCCGGAGTCAAGAAGATCAGCTTCTGATAGTCTCGCCCGTTTATCGGCAAGTTCTTGACATCGGACTGAGTGAACGTTCCACCGAGCGTGTTCGACGTTGTTTCAACCAGCGGCAGCGTGTCGCTCGTCACTACCACGCTCTGGCTAACTTCGCCAGGTTTCAAGACCGCATCCACGCGCCGTGCCGAGGCCACATCGACCGCCACGCCCTTCACCACCGACGACTGGAACCCCTTCTCAGTTACCGTCACGTTGTAGCTGCCGATGGGCAG
>JAYTQD010000694.1:0-6668 GCA_043746935.1 Acidobacteriaceae bacterium
TCCTGCCCCGCGGCGGCCACCGTGCTGGGCGGCTCGTCGGTGGCTCGCGCAATCTCCACATGGTCGCCTTGCAATGCCTGCGTGAAATCGCCGAGGGCCACCGTTTCCTCGGTCTCAACAAAAATCATGAAGGAATGACCGTGGAATACCGGTGCCTGCAACAACGCCACAGCAGGAACCAGAGCGTCTTTCCCCGCAATTTGCTGGTAGTGCTTGACGATGCGCCGCTCCACAGTCTCTATTTTCGGAACAGATTTCTCGCCACAGCGCCGCACCAGGTTGAAACCAATCCGCGCATCAAACACTTCCTGCGGCAATTCCTGAAAGGAAAGCAGATTGACCGACTGCTCCTGCAATTCATCGATGCCCTTGCGTCCACGCTCGGAAACAGGCTCAAACACTGTGGCCGCCACGCTGTGAAGTTTTCCTGCTCGTTGCGCCCTCAGCACCAGCAGTGCCAGCACGACGGCGGCGGGATGGGCGACGATGACGACCGGGCCGGGTTGTAACTCCAGTTGCAGATCTTGCCCCAATTGCCGCTCCACCCACGGCGACCGAATCCGGGCTGCGGTTTCTTCCTCCAACGCACTCGATAGGTCCAGGAGCGAACCGCCCCCGTCGCGAGCCATCTCCCAGCTTTGGCGCGTGGTGTCCTGGTCACCCGCGAAGAAGGTAAAATCCACTTTCTTAAACTGGTCGCTGCGGACGCTCTGAATGAACGTAACCTCTTCGCCCACAGCCTCCAACTGCCCCAGGGATTCATCGTCATCGAGCAGCTTGATGTCAGCGGCGGGAAACTTGCGTTCGCTGAGCACGTCGGCGACTTCTTTACCTTTGAGCGTAGCGCCGCCCACCAAGGCCACGCGGTACAGGCCCGTGCTCGCGTCTCGTGCTACGTGTCCGTTGGGCTTCGGCGCGCTCATGAGGCTTGCGATGCCTCCTGGAAGGGAGGTTGCGGTTGATTCCTTTTACGGAACAACCATTGCAGCCGCCACAGGACACCAGCAAACATGTAACCCAGGGAAAACAATAACAGGAAGGGCCCCGACATTTCCCACACGCCAGCGAGGACAGCTGCCGCCACGACAATGACGCGAAAAGGATGGCGGCTGCGTAGCTTGAGTCCCTTGGTGCTAAAAAATCGCCAGGTGCTCACCATGAAAAATGAGCACGCAATCATCAACGCACACCAGAGGACAGCTTGCCACCAAACCTCGACCGGCCTGCCGCCGGCGAAATGCACGACCGAAGCCAGAACCCCGGCGGCGGCTGGGATCGGCATGCCAACAAAGTATTTCTTCCCGGGCCGCCCAGGATTGGAAGGCTCGGGATTGACCTGGATATTAAAACGGGCCAGACGGCTGGCGCCCGCCATAAGAAACACAAAGCTGGCGACCAAGCCAACCTGCCCCAAATGGCCGTGAAGCAGCGGCAGCATCACCATCGGTACAGAGTGAAAGCCCCAGAACAATGCGAGCATCGCCGGTGCCACGCCAAACGCGATGACATCGGCTAGTGAATCCAGTTCCCGGCCGAAATCGCTGCTCGTATTGGTCATGCGGGCAATGGCTCCATCCAGGGAATCGAAGAGCACCGCAAAGCCAATCGCTCGGGCTGCCAAATCAAAATGCCAAGGCGCGGCGAGGGATCCCTGGGTGATTTGCACCAGCGCGTAATATCCCGCGGCAATGTTCGCGGCGGTAAAGAGCGACGGCAAAATGTACAGGCCGCGGCGCAATCGCCGCTCGGACCGGTCTTCTTTGCGGCGCATGGGATGCAGCAACCTCATCGGCGCGCTCCTGTCTCCGCCGTCGTAGCGAGGGTGCCAGCGGCAACCAGTTCTCCCAGTCCGGATTCCAGGGCGATCACGCTGGCTCCTCCGCGCACGCGGTCGCCCACTTTGACTTGAGGAATAGCGCTGGCGTCGAGGAGAACATCCACGCGCGAACCAAATTTAATCAGCCCCACGCGCTCGCCCCGCTCGACCGTATCTCCCACATTCTTGGTGAAGACAATCCGTCGCGCCAGCAAGCCTGCAATTTGTTTGAACACGACGACACGCCCTTCGCCTTCCACGGTAACCACGTTCTGCTCATTTTCAGCAGCGGACTCCGCACTCATCGCGTTCAGAAACTTTCCCCGTTGGTAGCGGATATCGCGAATGACCCCGGCGATGGGCGAGCGGTTCACGTGAACATCAAAAACGCTAAGGAAAATACTAATGCGCAGTTTATCGGTGCCGCTGGCCCGTACAAGCGCGACCTCCGTAACCTTGCCATCACCGGGCGAGACAATTGCCCCTGCTACGGCGGGAATTTCGCGCTCAGGATCGCGGAAAAACCACAGAAAGAAGCAAGCCAGCAAAACCGCGGGCAGCGCCCACACTGGGGACGTCAGCCTGCCCAATACGAGCGCCGCAACGCCAAATCCCAAACCGTAATAGTAGCCGTCAGAAACCATGGATGGATGTCAGAATTATAGAGCAGCACCCACCGGCCCGGCGGCGGCGCTGGAAATATCGGCAGTGAAGAAGAAGGTACGAGGAAAACAAAAAAGGCGCCCGTGGACGCCTTCAGGTTTAAAGTTTTCAATTCTGAGCAGGGGCCCCGGCTCGTTGACAACGAAAACTGGGTTACGCCACCTGACCTGGCTGCACGCGATACTGCCGCTCAATGTTTTCCATCTGGTCCTTGAGCCGCAGTTTCAGTTTCTTGAGGCGGACTTCCTCAATTTTTTCGTCATCCGTCAAAAAACGCTTTTCGGTGAGTTGTTCGAGTCTCTGGGAGTACTGGGTGTGTTCCATGGCTAGTTTTTGCAGAACCTCTTGGCTTAACAACAACGACTCGTACGGAGATTCCATCCAGGCAAACCTCCTAACCGGAAGTAAAAGCAGGATTACGTTACCACAGCAGTCCAGCCCCCAGCAACCCTACTTTTCATACCGCTGTGAGTATCTCGTCCCTAACTCAAATTGCTTTTATGTTGTTGAAAAATAAGGTGATAGCAGATGGCGTCCTCGTCGGGATGGCGGTAGTAGGCCCTACGCCGTTTGTCAACCGTGAAGCCGGATTTTTCATAAAGCCCGCGTGCGGCGTGGTTCGACTCGCGGACTTCAAGGTGGATGACGAGTGCCTCGCCGATGAGTGGATTTTTGCTGTGGACGCGTTCCAGGAATGACTTGAGTAGAGCCGCGCCCAATCCCAGTCTCCGTGCGGTTGCGGCGACTACAACGTTTTCGATCTCCCACTCGCTCGGATGGGCACATCGCGCAACCAGGAAGCCTTCGACCCCTCCGATATTTTCGGCGGCCAAGAACACCCGCTGCGGGGACGTAGAGACGAAAACATTTTCATAGTCCACCTCAGTCCAGTGCGCGGACGTGGGGGCTTCCCGTTCGATTTGGAGGATTCGGGCAAGATCCGAGTGGGTTGCGAGGCGGATCTGAAGCGAGCTCATCGCGCTATTTGCCATAGACCAGGATCTCGGCATCGGTTCGCCGGATGTAGTTGGCTTCGAGTGCAGCGATGTCGGCAAGTTCTCCGGCGGCTAGCTTCTCCCAGCCTATCCGGGCAATCGCGCCGGCATTGGGAAATTCTATTTTCAGAACATTAACGCCCGATTGTCGGGTGGCCTCGGCAAGCAATGGATCCGGCGTCGTCACAGCACGGCCCGCTGCGTAGGAGACCAGTTCCTCCCACGACAATAGCTGTTCTTTTACACAGGTCGCGTATTCAGGAGTGAGATCGTACTCGCCCACGTAAGTCTGCCTGCGGCCCGCGTCCAGCGCCGCGATTACCCTTCCCTGCTCCGCGCTGGCACGCGCGACGGCCTCCAGGCGCGAGACGGCGGCTATGGGTTTCTCCAGTACCTCGGCAAGACCCTTCACCGCCGCAAGCCCCACCCGCAAACCGGTGAAGGAACCGGGCCCCGTTGCTACAGCAAATCCGCCGATGTCGCGCTGGGCAAATTCGTGCTTGGCTAGCAGCGCCGCGATTTGCGGAACCAATTGCGCGGAAAAATTTCCACCTTCTAGCGCAACCAGTTCGAGAATCTCCAGGCTTGCGCTACGGTTCGCGTCGTCTGCCCGCGCCAGGCCCAGGCTGCCTTCCCATCCTGAAGTATCGACTGCGAGCAGAATCATCCCTCTACCAACTCCAGCAAGACGCCGCCCGCGCTCGACGGATGTACAAAAACATAACGATGGCCGCCCGCGCCCGTTTTGATCTCATCCGACACCAGGCGCACGCCATCCTTCTTGAGCCGCTCGACCACCGCTGCGAGATCCGGCACCTGCAACGCGACATGGTGAAGACCTTCGCCGCGCTTGGTTAAAAATTTCGCGATGGTCGAATCTTCCGATGTGGGCTCGAGCAGTTCCAGCCGGCTCTCCCCAACGGTTGCCATGACCAGATTTACCTTCTCAGCCGGGACGGTTTCCTCGGTAGACACGGGCAGCCCCAACTTTTCGTAAAAAGCCTTCGCCGCCGCCACCGACTTTACTGCGATTCCGAGATGATCAATCTTGAACATGCCAACTCTTTTCCGGGCTTGCCTAAGTCGAGGCTTTCACCACACTGCCCACAATTTCTTCCACTAGCGAATAAGGATCGCGCTTGTGGCCCGCCACTTCCGCCGCATACCGCGCCATCTCGCCGTCACTGCAGCGAGCCTTGACCACGCGTTCCAGCACAGCCTCGCGCAGCATTCCGATCAAGCGCGTCTCCCAGTTGTGCGCGGTTTTTTCCAGCAGACGATTGTCCTTGGCGAGGTACGCTTCATATTTCTCGATGGCAGCGCCCAGTTCGGCGATTCCCTGCCCCTCGCTGGCGACCGTCTTCACAATCGGCGGCGTCCATCCGTCGCCGCGAGTCGCTAGAGTCTGCATGGCAAGAATCTCGCGCTCTACGCGTTCGGCACCTTCACGATCACTTTTGTTGATGACAAAAATATCGGCGATCTCCATGATGCCTGCCTTGATTGTCTGCACATCGTCACCCATGCCGGGAACAAGAATCACAACGGTGATGTCCGCAAGCCGCACGATGTCCACTTCATCCTGGCCAACGCCGACGGTCTCGATCAGAATTACATCGCGTCCACAGGCATCCATCACAGTGGCGACATCGGCGGTAGTATGGGCCAGACCACCCAGCGAGCCGCGCGTCGCCATGCTGCGAATGTAGATACCCGGATCGGCATGATGACTCTGCATGCGAATGCGGTCACCCAGTATCGCGCCGCCGGTGTAAGGACTCGTCGGGTCCACAGCAACGATGCCGACGGTCTTTTGCGCCTCGCGATAATGGCGCGCTAAATGATCGACCAGCGTGCTCTTCCCAGCCCCAGGAGACCCGGTCAGACCGATCACGCGAGCCTTGCCGCTAAGGGGAAACAAAGCTTTCAGCAGCTCGTAAGACCCGGGCGCGCGATCTTCTATGACGGTGATAGCTCGCGCCAGCGCCCGCGCATCGCCCGTGCGCAGCGCGTCAATCCAAGGTTGGAGATTGGAGATCAAGACAGATCAGTGTAAAGCAGAGGGAGGCAAGGTCGAAAACTTACGATCAACCCTGGGAACTTCGCTCTTCCGGTCCAAGACCAAGAAATCTCATGAGGGCGGCATCCACCGCTCGAAGAGTCAGCGCATTCACACTACCAATTTGCGGCCCAACTTTCGAGCGAGAGAGGGTCGCGACTTTGTCCACCATCACCTGTGACTCCTTACGCAATCCAGTGCCATTCTCGGGAAGCACCGTGACGCGGACCAGCGAGACGTCTCTGGTGTCGCTCGTCAATGGCAACAACGTAACGGAGGGATGCAGCTCAAACGCGTCCGATTGAACGATCAGCGCCGGCCTTGGCTTCCCGTAGTCGCCGGACAGGGCAACGGTTACAAGGTCTCCACGCTTCACTTCCAACCCTCAGTATCCATTTCCGCTTCAATCCAACGCAGGACTTCCGCGTCGTCTTTGGAGGCGGCGATGATGCGCGACTCCCTGCGGGCCTCAGCGAAGAACCGACGCCGCTTCGCCTGTTCCACATAAGCCTGCATCAGCTCGCGCAAAACTTCGGCGACCGGCTTCTTTTCTCTTTCTGTAGCCGCCATGAAATCTGCTTTGAGCGCAGGATCTATACGCAGGTTGAGCGTTTCTCTCTTTGGGTTCTGTGTGGTTCTGGGCACGCACGTACTCCGTACATGCATTATACACATACATATTGTACTTACATAATTGCAATACATAATATTATCCGTAGAGGGACACTGGGGATCGACGAGGCTGAAAAATCAAGATCTCGAAGCCGATCTACCCTTTCAGCAGCTGTCTTGCGATCACCATGCGCTGAATTTCGCTGGTGCCTTCGCCAATGGTACACAGCTTCACGTCGCGGTAAAACTTCTCCGCCGGGTAGTCTTTGATAAAGCCGTAACCGCCGTGGATTTGCACGCTCTCGTTCGCGCAACGCACAGCAACCTCGCTGGCGTAGAGTTTGGCCATGGACGATTCCTGGGTGGTCTTCATTCCAGCGTCCTTCATCGACGCTGCCCGCATGGTGAGCAACCGCGCCGCATCAAGCTCCGTCGCCATATCCGCCAGCTTCCACTGGATGGCCTGATACTCCGAAATGGCTTTGCCAAATTGCTTGCGCTCTTTGGAATACTTCAACGCGCA
>JAYTQD010000695.1:0-2504 GCA_043746935.1 Acidobacteriaceae bacterium
GTGAGCAAGCAGATTGAGGAATTCGTGGACATTTATTCGTTTTTGTTTTGGCAGCTGGGGATGAAGCCGTAGTACTGTGACTGTAGATTGTGTAGCCCCAACTTTTAGGTGGCGGAAAAGCCCCGCCCCTTCGACTTCGCTCAGGGCAGGCTCTGTCGCTGAAGAACGCGACAAGGACAGGGCACCCGAAGAAGTGTTTACTGTAACTTTTGGGTGGCTGTCGAATCCCATCCTTAAATTGGGTGAAAATCTTTGCCGCCGAAAAGACTATGAGCTCTCCAATGGATCGCCGAGCCTTTCGTAAGATGAGCCGCAGGGAGCTATTCAAACTGGCTCCAGTAGCGGCGTTGGGGGCTTTTGCCATACCTGCGCTGCGAACATCTCTGCTCAAGTCCGGCCTGGGCGTCAGCGACTGGATCTCGAGCAAGCTCTCCCGCACAGGCCACCTGGCTACCACGTTTACCGACGCTGAATTGACGCCGCCCGACCAGTTTCCCATCAACGGCTACGACGTTGAGGACCCGGAGGTGGATTTCGCTACCTGGAGTCTCACCGTCGGTGGAGCTGTCCAGAAGCCTGGCGACTATAAGCTCGCGCAAATTCAGGCCTTGCCCAAGGTGACGCAGAACACGCGGCACGTGTGCGTGGAAGGCTGGGATGTCATTGGGCGCTTTGGCGGAGTGCGCTTGTCCGATTTTCTCCAGAGCGTGGGCGCGGACCTGAATGCGCAATTTCTGACTGTGGAATGCGCGGACGACTACTACGAGACCATTGATATGGCAACCGCGCTGCATCCGCAGTCGCTGCTTTGCTATGAGATGTATGACCAACCTTTGACGCGCAAGCACGGTGCGCCGCTGCGATTGAGCATTCCGACCAAGGTTGGTTACAAACAAGCCAAGTATCTGACCGACCTGAAAGTAACGAACCTGGTGGAGAGGTTTGGCTACTGGGAAGATCTGGGCTATTCCGAATTTTACGGACTCTAAACATGGCGACGCAGGTAATTGCGATTGAAGACGCGAAGACCGGAGATGTGACGGTGGCGGTGCGCGAGCATCCTTTTGTGGTGCGTTTCTGCCACTGGGTGAATGCCGTGGCGCTGTTCGTAATGATTGGCAGTGGGCTCCAGATTTTTCGCGCCTTCCCTAGCTTTGGCGCCAAGGTGCCTGAGAAAGACTTAATTGATATTCCCAAGATTTTAGCGCTGGGCGGCTGGCTGGGCGGAGCCTTGCAGTGGCACCTGACGTTTGCCTGGATTTATATCGCAACGGGGCTGCTGTACGTCGGCTATCAACTTTTTAGCGGTAATTACCGGCAGGTGCTGTTCGTCTGGCGGGATGTGGCGGGCTTGTGGCCGATGGTGCGTCACTACTTTTTCTTTGGACCGAAGCCGCCGAGCACGGAGCCTTATAACGCGTTGCAGAAACAGGCGTACACGTCGGCGATCGCGCTGGGAGTGCTGTCCGTGGTCTCGGGCTTTGTGGTGTGGAAGCCGGTGCAATTCTCCTGGATCGGATGGATCATGGGCGGATTCCATTGGGCGCGGTGGTGGCATTTCGCGGCGATGGTCGCGATGGTGGGATTTATTGTGGGCCACTTGGTGATGGTGATTTTGCACGGATGGAACAATTTCATGTCGATGCTCACCGGGTGGAAAGAGAACCCGGAGTACCCGGCTGAGTAGTAGATTGAAAAAAATGGAAATCAGCTGCGAACACGTTTGGCGGGAAGTTTCGAACTATCTTGACGGCGACGTCGAGCCGGGGCTGCGCGCAACCCTGGAGGAACACGTTCGCGGGTGCAAGCACTGTGCGGCTGTGCTCGATGGCACGCGGAACGTGGTGCAGTTATTCGGCGATGATCGAGTGCTGGAGGTGCCCCTGGGATTCGACCGGCGTCTCCGCCAAAAACTGGAGGGCCATATGCCGAGCCCGAGGAAGAACTATTTTGGATGGATTGTGACGGCGGTAGCGGCGGCTTTAGTGCTTGGCGCTTTCGGCATTGGCGGCGCGCCGGGATTTCATACTCCGGCTTTGCGGTCGGTCCACGCGCAACCTGCTACCGGTGTCCCGCCCGAACTGATGGTGGTGGTGGCCGCGAACGGCAAAACATTTCACGTGGCTGGATGCCGTTTTCTACACGATACAAAAAATTTGCGAACCATCCCAGCGAGCGAAGCATTGCGCGAGGGCTATGGGCCTTGCGTGCGCTGCATGAAGGAATACCTGAGCGCCGCATTGATTTTCCGCTCGGACGAGGAACCTTCTGCGGAATCTGAACAGCTCGCCGATGCGCGGGAGCGGGCTGCAAAGTAAGCTACCCGAGCAGCATCCTTCACCAAAGCCTGCGCACGCGATAACCGTCAAACGCCGTGTCATTACTCAAAATTGGAATGTTCTCCGCCTGGGCTTGGGCAATCAACATGCGGTCGAAGGGATCTTTGTGTGGTCCGGGAAGCAGTCCGGCTCGGACAGCATGGTCGACGGAGATGGCCAGCGTCT
>JAYTQD010000696.1:0-6652 GCA_043746935.1 Acidobacteriaceae bacterium
TGTTTCATAAATCCGTTTCGGTAGGGCACGGCTTCAGCCGTGCCATTCGACAACCTAAGGTTCAGCGGCTTTAGCCGCTGAGGTAAGGGTGTCACGGCGATCCAAAGTTATTTATGAAATATGCTCTAGGAACGTCCAATGAAAATGAGTGCTGCGCCGCAGCGGCGCGGGTGAATACTAAGGTGATGAGGAGAAAACTCAAGCGGCGAAGCGATTTCGACAAGTAAATCATTTGGGCCACTTCCTTGGAAGCGTCCCTCGATAATGCGAGTGTAGCACGGCCTCAAGAATCGATTCGTTTACCGTCGACGGAGTGCAGTCGATTTGACTGAAGAGTTAGTTGCTCCGTTGGCGAAGATAGGACGCCAGCGCATTCTGCCACGTTGGGAGTTCGATTCCTTGTTCCTGAAGACTGCGGCTGGAAAGAACAGAATATTTCGGCCGCTTTGCCGGACGCGGGAACTCCGATGTGCCGACCGGCGTCACGGTGGTTTGTGAGCTTGTCTTCAGAATGGCGCGGGCAAACTCGAACCAGGAGCAGCTTCCGCGATTGGTGGCATGGACAATTCCCGAAGCTTGATTCCGCACCAGTCCCGCAATTGCGTTCGCTAGATCAGCTGTGAATGTCGGACATCCGCGTTGGTCATCTACCACGCGAAGTTCTGGCTGCGTTTGTGCCAAGTGTAAGATTGTGTCCGGGAAGCACTTACCTCCCAATCCAAAAAGCCATGAGGTGCGCACGATGCAGCACCCTGGAGCGAGTTCCAGCAAACGGCACTCCGCTTCGGCTTTCGACTGCCCGTATACGTTGATGGGGTTGCGCGCATCGTCCGTTTCATATGGTGTGCGCTTCTCGCCGTTAAACACGTAGTCGGTACTAACAAAGAGTATCCGTGCTCCCGTTTGCGCCGCAGCTTGTGCCACGTGCACGGCGCCATCGCGATTGACCGCGAACGTCCGTTGCGGATCTGCTTCACACCCGTCAACATCGGTGTAGGCGGCGGAGAGGATGATCCAATCCGGTTGAATTTCTTGTATCGCTTGTAGAACTGCTGGTGCATCACGCAGATCAACATTCCGTGCTCCGTACCCGATTACTTCATCCTTTGTGAAGGCTGGGATTAGATCTTTGCCCAGCATCCCGGTAGCCCCTAGGATCAAGATGCGCATTATTCGAATACTTCCGCATCGCGAAGGGGACATCCGCGCTGGTCTTTCTGTGACAGAATCGGAGATCCGTCTAGCATCCAGTCAATCTTCAGGTCAGGGTCATCCCAGGCGATTGTGCGTTCATCGGGAAAAGAATAAAAGCCGGATGTTTTGTAAACCACATGTGCTGTTTCGGAAATTACACGAAAGCCGTGGGCAAATCCGGCGGGAATCCATGCCATGCGCTTGTTCTCGCCGGATAGAAGGAACGTCTCCGCGCGCCCGAAAGTCGCGGAGCGCCGTCGCAAATCCACAGCCACATCCAAAATTGTGCCCAGGATTGCGCGGATAAGTTTTCCTTGGGGTTGCCGCACCTGGTAATGCAGGCCACGCAAGGTATTTTGAACGGAAAAAGAATGATTGTCCTGGACGAACTCTTCCTGAATGCCAAGCTCAGCGAATTTCTGCAGGTTGTAGCTTTCCAGGAAAAAGCCTCGCTCGTCACCGAAGACTTGCGGCTCCAGCAATAAAACCCCTTCGAGGGTTGTAGGCAATGCTTTCATGAGGAGATCAAAACACCTGTTCGCGAAGCAACTGTAGGAGGTATTCGCCGTAACCATTCTTAATCTGGGAGCCGAGCGTTTCCAGTTGAGCCGCGGAGATGTAACCGTAGCGGTAGGCGATCTCTTCTGGGCAGGAGACCTTGAGGCCTTGGCGCCGCTCAATGGTCTGGATGAACATCGAAGCTTCCAGCATGGAATCGTGTGTTCCAGTATCGAGCCAAGCCATGCCGCGGCCCATAACCTGGACGTTCAACTGTCCGCGATTTAGGTAGGCCCGGTTGACATCGGTGATTTCCAGTTCTCCGCGAGCCGAGGGCTGTAGTGCTTTAGCGATGTCCACAACCTGCGGGTCGTAGAAGTAGACGCCTGTCACGGCATAACGCGACTTGGGCTTGGAGGGCTTCTCTTCCAAACTAACCGCGCGTCCCGTAGCGTCAAACTCGACGACGCCATAGCGTTCCGGATCTTGCACCGGGCAGGCAAACACCCGTGCCCCCTCTACAGACTGGGTCGCACTGAGCAAATATTTAGGCAGATCGTGACCATAAAAAATATTGTCGCCCAAGACCAGGCAGCTCGGCGATCCCGCTAGGAATTTTTCGCCCACCAAGAACGCCTGCGCGATTCCAGCAGGCTTTTCCTGTACGGCATATTGCAATCGCAAACCGAACTGACTGCCATCGCCCAGCAACTGCTCAAAGCGCGGCGTGTCTTGCGGCGTCGAAATCAGGAGAATGTCGCGAATGCCCGCCAGCATCAGCACGGAGAGCGGATAATAGATAAGAGGCTTGTCGTACACGGGCAAGAGACTCTTGCAAACAGCATGCGTAACCGGGTAAAGGCGCGTGCCAGACCCACCGGCCAGCAGAATGCCTTTGTAGGAACTGCTGTGTGTTTGCGTCATCGTGGCGGCATCTCAGAGCGCGTATTGTTTGGAAATCCACTCACGGTACGCTCCGGTCGCGATGTTCCGCACCCAACCCTCATTGTCAAGATACCATTGCACGGTCTTACGCAAACCGTCGGCAAAGCTTTCCTTGGGTCGCCAACCTAATTCCCGTTCAATTTTGCGGGCATCGATCGCGTAGCGGCGGTCGTGGCCGGGCCGGTCTTGCACAAAACGAATGAGCCCGCTATGCGGGACTACCGGATCATTCGGACACAGGTCATCGAGCACTGCGCACAGTGTTTTCACAACATCTAGATTTGTTTGCTCGCTCCGTCCACCGATGTTGTAGGTTTCTCCCACGTGGCCACGGTCGAGCACAGCGCGGATGGCGTCGCAGTGGTCCTCAACAAACAACCAGTCGCGCACATTCAGCCCGTCTCCATAGACAGGCAGCGGTTTTCCCGCCCGAGCGTTGAGGATCATCAGGGGGATCAGCTTCTCGGGAAACTGCCGCGGCCCATAATTGTTGGAGCAGTTGGTCGTCAGCGTGGGCAGACCGTAAGTGTGATGGTAGGCGCGAACCAGGTGATCGGCTGCGGCCTTCGAGGCTGAGTACGGGCTGTTGGGCGCGTAGGCCGTCGTTTCGCTGAATGCCGCGTCCTGCGGTCCCAGCGAGCCATACACCTCATCCGTAGATACATGCACGAAACGGAAATCGTTCCGGGAAGATTCCGTGAGGCTAGACCAATAGGCGCGGGTGGCTTCCAGCAGAGTAAACGTCCCGTTCACATTGGTGCGAATGAATTCCTCGGGTCCACGGATGGAGCGATCAACGTGACTTTCGGCGGCGAAGTGCACCAAGGCTCGTGGCTCATGTTCCGCAAAGAGCCGCTGAATTACTTCGCGATCACAAATATCGCCGAGGACGAAGTGGTATCGAGGATTCTCAGCGGCGGATTCCAGATTCTCGGGGTTGCCGGCGTAGGTCAAGCGGTCCAAATTCACTACTACGGCCGCCTCCAGAGCGAGCCACTGCAGGATGAAGTTAGATCCGATGAAGCCGGAGCCGCCAGTTACTATGATCTTGTTCTGCATGAGGAGGAGCGATGCCGCTAAAGCGATGAGATACTTTGCACCGCGTACTCAACATCAGAGCATTTTTCGCGCTCTTGTACAAGGGCGGAGGCCCCGGAAACTAGTTCGGCTGGCCTTGGGCTGGGACGATCTGGTTGTCTTCAATTCGCGCCGTGGAAGCGCCTTGCAGCATGATCGCGGGAAGTTCTTGCCCAACGCCATTACGGGTCAAACGGTTGCGCGAAGCCCAGTTGTCCGGATGTGGCCCAGAATCTTTGATGAGGATGCCCGACCCGTAAGCAAATTCGACCACGTTTTCGTCAACGCCCGATTTCTGCGCGAACAGCAGCGCGATCCCCGCCGAGAGTTTGCCTCCCTGTCCGCCGCGCGAGCAGCGGTTGAGTTCCACGCGGACGTTATACGTGGAGTCCGGCGCGTCCACGCTATGTACGACAATGTTATATTCCTGGTCGAGGTCGGCGTTGTTGTCACGAATGACGATGTCATGACTATCCTTCACGTCAATTGTATTTTCGCCGTTTCCACCGCCCTGGTTGTGACTGATTTCTCCATATGCCGAGTGCCACACGGTAATCGCATCTTCCCCCGCTGGCCCCAGAGTGTTGCCGTTGATTTGGAAGTGTTGGACGCCGCCAACGAAGTAGATACCCCAGTGCTCCAGGCGTCGGGGGTAGGGGAGCAAGTGATTTTCGAGAATGTGAAGGTCCATGATGTTACCAGTTCGTACGTTCGCGTAGACGGCGGCGGAGGAAGGGCCATCCGACGCGGCGGCCTCAACCTGGATGCGGCAATTTTGTAGCGTAATGTCCCGCACGGTGGCGGACCAGGCATAAATGCGGAGACCTTCTAACACGTGGCGGAGTTCCAGGCCATCATAGAGAATGTAGCTTTGATCGTTGTTGTCGATGGCGACATCGCCGGCTGAAGTTTTGTTTGCGGAAATCTTCGAAGGCAAATCTTTGCTGTCAAAAGTACTGCCTCGGTTGCCCTCCAGAATTGGTCGCGCGCCGACGCCGTAGCTGCTGAAGACAATCGGCTGGTCCTGCGTGCCTGAGGACGGGGGGCGAAGCTGTTCGCGCCAAGCCTCACCCGCATGGAGAAGAATCCGGTCTCCAGGGTGAAATATTGCGTGGTTCACTCGCGATATAGATTTCCAAGGTGTATTGGCGGAAAGCCCGCTATCCGTGTCGGTACCGGACCGCCAACTCACGTAGTAGTCAGCGGCAAAGGCCTCGCTTGTGAGAAGCAGTAATAGCAAAGATAAGTTACGCAGCGTCACGTTCCGACTCCTTCGGCATTGGTTGAGCAGGCGAGCGTTTTGCGGGCATTACGGGAGCAGCCGGCCAGCCCATCGCATCGAAGTAGACGCGCTCAAGCTCCCTCGCAACCTTCGGCCACAGGTAAGATTCCTGGATGCGGCGGCGGCCTGCCGCACCCGCTCGCTTCCGCATCTCCGGGTCGGACAGAAGCAACTGCAACATGCTGGTCAAGGCCGCCTCGTCGCCGCTGGGGAACGTGAATCCGACGTCATCCACCAGTTCGCGGTTCTCGGGCACATCGCTTGTCAACACACAAACGCCCGCGCCCATGGCATCCAACAGCGCCAACGACAAGCCCTCTAAATCCGAAGGCAGCACGAAGACGGCGGCGTTGGTGAGAAGCTCCTGTAGCGCGTTGCCGGAGACCCAGTCGAGGAATTGCACTCGGTCACTCGCGTGGCGGTGAAGGTCGTTTACATAGGCATCCGTGTAGCTGGATCCCCCAGCCAAAACCAGTTTGGCGTTGGTGGCAACTTTCTCAAACGCCCGGATCAGCAAGTCGCAGTTTTTTTCAGGAGAAAAGCGTCCCAGAAATAGAACATAATTGTTTTCTTGAAGACCCCACTCGGCCAATTGAGCGCTGAGTAGGCGAGGCGCCAGTGCAGTCCCGTTCGGCACGAACTCGGTTTCGACGGCATAGAGACGACGAAAATAGTTTTGCAATGTGCGCGAAACCACGATGGTCCGGTCTGGCAAGGTCAGCGCCGCCCATTCCCCAAGGCGCAGGGCCGCCGACGCAATCTGTCCCCATTTCTTCCTGCGCCAATCCAAGCCCTGAACCGTGACCACCGTGCGCGCGCCAAATAGACGCGGAATGTACGAAAATATCGCCGGACCGAGCGTGTGGTAGTGGACAATATCGTATT
Source organism: Acidobacteriaceae bacterium (assembly GCA_043746935.1). GTDB lineage: Bacteria > Acidobacteriota > Terriglobia > Terriglobales > Acidobacteriaceae > JANXUC01. The sequence goes on from JAYTQD010000696.1 coordinate 5,882, forward strand.
TTTCGCGGCACGCGTGGATCGTGCTGAGAAACGTGTGCAGTAGCGTGTCCATATGTTTGGTGCGCAGGGTTGGTAGTCGAACCACGCGCATGTCCCGATAATGAGACTGCGGGGGAGTGAAGTAGTTACGGCAGTAAACCGTGACGTCATGTCCCATCTTGGCGAGGCAGCCACCAGCTTCCTCGTAGTAGGTTTCAATGCCGCTATAGCGCGAAATTACGCCGCGGCCTCCGATGAAGGCGACCCGCAGACGCGCCGGTGGCGCGGCGGCGCGAAGGGAACGCGTTGTCTTCGACGGCGCAACTCGGGCGTAAATTTCCATCAGTGCTGCGTAGTGCAGCTCGGGAGAGTGATGCCGCCGAACTCTTTCGAGTCCGGCCTCTCCCAACGCTTTCGCCAGGGTTGGGCGTGCATGAAGAAAAGAAATGGAAGTTGCCAACTGTTCCACATCGCCCACCCGGTAAAGCACGCCAGTCTCGCCTTTGTGAATTAATTCCCGGCGGGAACCCAAGTCGGTGGCAATGACTGGCCGTCCCTGAGCATAAGATTCCAAGATTGATTTTCCCAGAGTCTCGTATGCGTGCGAAGGGAAGACGGTGAAGCAGGACTCTGCGATCAGTCGATCAAGCTGAGGACCCTTTACGTGGCCAAGGAATTCAACATTTTTTAATCTCAGTTCCAGAGTTTGCGCTTCGAGTTCTATTCGCTGAGGGCCATCCCCGGCGACGATCAGGCGGATGTGAGGAATTCGACGCATCGCGCGCAGCAAAT
>JAYTQD010000697.1:0-2500 GCA_043746935.1 Acidobacteriaceae bacterium
GGCACCTGATACCGCTTCCAAATCTCCGCACCCACATGCTTCGCCATGGCCACGCAGTCTTCCAGCGTCACGCCATCAATGGGAATAAACGGCACCACATCCGCCGCCCCCATCCTCGGATGCGCTCCCTGATGCTGCGTCAAATCAATCAGTTCGGCAGCCTTGCCCACGCCGCGAATCGCCGCCTCCTGAATCGCCTCGCGCTCGCCCACCAGCGTGATCACGCACCGGTTGTGATCGCCATCCATCTCGCGATCCAGCAAATACACGCCGTCGCGCTTCATTGCTTCCACGATGGCATCGACCTTGGCCTTATCTCGGCCTTCGGAAAAATTAGGAACGCATTCGACGAGAGTTGACATGAGGATGAGGATATCCGGGGCGGGATGGGGGCTGCAACTGCCGTAGGCACGCTACGGAAGCTGGTACAGGCTCAGGTTGTCAGGGTTTCCTACTGCGAAGTAACGCCCGTCGTGCGAGAACGCTGACCACGATTGTCGCTCTGGCAAGTCTGAGACAGGCACTGTTGCAACAGGAGCGGCCGTGGCACTGTCATACACGACGAAACGCTCATAAATAACCAAGTACGGATCGCCTTTTGCCTCGCTGAACTGAAGGGCGAACCGGCTGCCGCTCTGACTCACGCCTGCGAATGTAGCCGGGCCGCCGATTGTCTGCCCCTCAGCGACCATGTTGCCTTCGATATCCAGGATGCGGATCGAGCCACATCCAACCGTTAGAACTCGCTGATCTGTCAGGAACTCGGGACGCGATCCGCATGCACCGTGGAAGATCAGCTTTTGCCCATGCCCATCGGTACGCGTGATAAACGCGTGGTCCTTGGGATAAATGCCGTACCAGTACTTATTGTCCGTGAGTGCCGCATCACGGCTTGTAGAGGTTGGAACCGATTCATCCAATCTCCCCACCTGCTTTAGGGTTCCCGAATCCAACAAGGTTGTTCCAGGGTTGGTCGCACACGCTAGAGTTGTACCGTCGGGCGAAACCCCAATCACTCCGCCACGATCTGGAGAAAACTTTATGCCTGCGGATGTGAGATCGGGATTCAATTTCCGCAACGAACCCTCTACCAAAATCACGTGACCGTCATTCGTAGCATATAGAGAGGGCATACCTCCCCAATGCCCCTTGAACTCCATGTCATTCTTCACGGCTCCAGTCGTCCAATCTAGGGAAAGGATACGGTATTTTGACATTGGCTGCTTTCCCTCATACCCTGCCGATCCCGCATCGAAAACTGCAAGAACGCGGTCACCGGCGAAGACCACCTGCCGGGTAGCTGCATACTCCGAGCCTGTATTCATAGCTTGCCAAGTACCTTTTTGCAAAACAGATGACCAGACTCTCCGTGCCAGCGGGGGTTGCTTGGGCGTACGCGCCAGCGCGTTCAGATACGGCATCGTCAACACCAACAGGGCGGCGACGTTGACAGCTAGATGCGCGCGGTTTCGGTGCAATGTACGGAACGACATGACGATACCGCCGATCAGAACAATCGGTGCGACGACGGCGATCCATCGAGCGGGAAATGGCGCATCGGACGATCCCGTAGCCCTGACAAAAGCTGCAACCATCAGCAAAGCCATCGAGATGCCCCAAGGCAAGCACGTCAGCAAACGAATGCGAAGTGCAAAGCCGACCGCGAACACCGGAGGTAGAACCCAGAGCAGTGCGAGTCCAGCAATGACGAGCAACTCCAGCGGACGCAAAAGGAGGGATGGAGGAACATCAAGGTGAATTGCAGAGGCCCACGCGAGCAAATGTCGATCAATGACGACTGAAAACTCCATCGCAATCGCCGTAGCAATTGTGCTGACTGCAAACACGGGCAGTATCAGCAGCCACTTTAGAACAACATACCAATTCGCCTTCGACACTCCTCGATTATATTCCCACGAAGAGTTTACTGCCGACTTCCAATCAAACTACGACCGCCCAAACTCCAGCAACAACCGCAAATCCCCGCCATCCGCCGCGCGTATCGCTTCCAGATACTTCGCGCGAGCCTCTCCCGGACGCACCAGATCCTTCGCTCCCCAGCTAAACCGGGGCAGCCCGTGTTTCATGACAAAGAAGTCAGCCAAGAGCCGCGCATGCCTACCATTGCCGTTCGGAAAAGGATGAATCACCACCAGCCGATGATGAAGGCGCAAAGAAATCTCATCGATGGAATACGTCTTGTGCTCCAACCAGAAGCGCACATCTCCGAGCATCGCGGCCAACCGCTCATGAATTTCTTCAAACGGAACCCCCAGATTCTTCTCCGTGGTGCGATACTTCCCCGCCCACTTCCACGTCTGATCAAACATCTTCCGATGCAGCTTTCGCACGTAGGCATCCGAGACCATATCCCGCGCGCTGGTACGATCTCGCAGCACCCACGCTCGTCCCGCCAGGATGTTGTCCCGCTCCCACTCGTTGAGTTCCTGCTTGGTGGCGAGACTGGGAATCAAGTCCGCCAGTTCGTCCGGCGAAAGAG
>JAYTQD010000698.1:0-2495 GCA_043746935.1 Acidobacteriaceae bacterium
TCCGGCGCCCCTCACTGGCGCGTTAGGCGTCGCGAGATGATCGTCAAATGATCTCGATTGACCAGTGGATCTCAGTAGGGGGCCTGGCCGCCGCCGCACTCCCACTAATCTTTATCGCAGGACGGCACTTTGCCGCGCGTTACTTAGGGGTAAGAATTAGCGTTGCCTTAAATTGTGAAAATGGTGCATACATTGAGAAGGTCGATTTGAATGCCAACGGCGACTCCTCAGTTTCCTCCGCATCCGTTTGGGCAAAACTGGAACTTCTGAATAGCACAAAGGAGAGAATCTCAATAGTTGGCATAAAAGCGGGATATCACGGGACAGCAATGGCGAACGCCCGACTTCCAATATTTAAAAGAGTTGATTGGAAGTACGAGGCAGAGTTTCCCGGGCCGGCTTTGGAGCTACCAATCACCATTGAGCCTGGTGAAACCCTGTGGGCATGGTGCCTGCTTAGTGTCCCAATAGAAAAGGCGATTGGAACGCTGCTACTGAAGAAGTATTGTGCAAAAGCAAGCGAAATGGAGGAAGTAAAAAGAGCACAAAGACTGTTCGAAGTATTCCCCACACAAATCGCTGACGACGTAAAAAGGAAAATGCCTTTCATCGCGGTTCAGGAGACAGGTATAAACTCCATCACGGTCACAGATCCTCTCCTGCACCGTGATCAAGACAAATTCATCCTAGCGCCGGGATTCGGAAAAATCCCACGCTTTGCGGCGGGAGATCTTATGCCGGAGATTTGGAATATTCTCGACGCTTTTCCTCCACTGCGTAGAGGCAAGCCAGTGAAATACAAATGTGTAGTGAGCCTAGCCGACTCCCGTGAGGTGACCTATGACATATCGCCAAATAAGGCACCCCTATGGTTCTTATCGCGAAAAAGCCAATAGCGACGCCTAACCAGCCAATGGAGCGGACGCTTCCGCGCTGCGCGCTTCAGCGCCGCTCATCGGCGCGTTAGGCGTCAGATACAGAAGCGTTTTGTGAATTTCTCTCACAATTAATTCGCAATTGGTTGCGCGCCGGTTGAAGAAGCTAGTGTGCTTCGCTATCGTTTTATTGGCGGCGAACATGAGTGCCGAGAAAGCGAATCTAAGAATTGGTTTCTTGCAGTCTGTGCGCATTGAAGCACAACGCTGAAGCCCGTTGAAGAAAAGCAAAGGCTCGGTGGCTCATCGAGTCGCAGGCCGCCTCGGCGCGCCTGACATAGAAAGCTAAAAGGTCAGTGGTTCGCCATTGAAAGTCAGGTCAGTGGCGCGCCTGAGTCACTGAGATCGGTGGGCATTGAAAGGCCGTAAGACCTTGTCGTCGGATTGGAAAGGTCGTACAAAAGACTGGAGGAGATTCGAGGAGGCCATCGAAAGCACATGGAAGAGAAAGCAGACCCAAGCTGGCCTAGTCTGCCGCCTAACCAGCCAGTCGAAGGGACGCCTCCGTGCTGTGCACTCCGGCGCCCCTCACTGGCGATGTTAGGCCTCACGAATATGAATATCGACCAACTGATAGACCACGCCGAAGCCCTTCGGGGCCGAATTCAGGGCTACGGTGCAAAGCAAGCGCCGGACGCGCCTCCACGGGCGGAAGGCGCGAGAGCGCAGGTGTGCGAATTCCTGAGAACATATGCTGGCGCAAATAGCTCGTTCCTCGACGCTGCACTACGTTCTTCCGGATTTGACAATTATCTAGTCGCGCAGCTCACGGCTGTACTGGACGGATTTATTGAATATGCCCGTGCTGGATTGCACACAAAGATTTCGCCTGAGAGAAGAGCACAAATAGACGTAGTCTCCGACATGCTGGGGCAAGCTCAAGATCTATTAGACGCGTCGAATTGCCATCCAGCGGCCGCAGCGGTTCTCATCGGGGCGTCTCTGGAAGAGTTCCTTAGAAACTGGGTTGAAAGCGAAGCCCTTCCGCTTCCTGACTCGTCGCCAAGCATCGCCATTTACACAGGCGTCCTCCGAAAGGCGGAGCTCATTTCCAAACAAGATCAGAAGGACATAACCTCTTGGGCTGGATTGCGAAATCATGCTGCGCACGGCGAGTGGGACAAAGTCTCCGAACGAGAGCGAATACTTCTGATGCTAAGCAGTGTGAACCTATTCATTCGTCAAAAGACGTCATGAAGAGGCGATCAAGCGTGAGGCCTAACCAGCCAATGGAGCGGACACCTTCGTGCTGCGCACTTCGGTGCCGCTCATCGGCGCGTTGGGCGTCAGATATGAAAGCTTTCTGGTGGGATACTCAGCAAGTGACTCGGACTGGAATACTTGCGTAGCTGAAAGAACAATGTGCTTCGCCATTTGTTTCATGGGCGCAGCCTGTCGGTGCCGAGAAAGCATTTCCCAGAATTCGCGTCCTGCAACGTGCGCACTCCGCAGCGCCGTGCCGGGGTTCGTGGAAGAAAGAGTGAAGCGGGGAAGGCTCGCTGGTTCATCGAGTCGCAGGCCGCCTCGTCGCGCCTGACTTAGAAAGCTTGAAGGTCGGTG
>JAYTQD010000699.1:0-6627 GCA_043746935.1 Acidobacteriaceae bacterium
GGCAAGATGAAGGACGTTCTCGGCGGCAAAGGCGCCGGACTGGCTGAAATGACCAGTGCGGCGCTGCCCGTGCCTCCGGGCTTCACCATTCAGACTGAAGCTTGTCGCGAATACATGCGCACGGGGAAGGTTTCCACGGAAATCGACCGTCAAATGGATGAAGCGCTGCATCGTCTGGAGACGCTACAGGGACAACAGCTCGGTCGCGGCAACAACCCTCTTCTCGTCAGCGTGCGATCCGGAGCAAAGTTTTCCATGCCCGGAATGATGGATACCATTCTGAACCTCGGCTTGAACGATAAGAGCGTGGCGGCGCTGGCCGAGCGCAGTAAAAGCGCCCGCTTTGCCTACGATTCCTATCGCCGCCTGATTCAGATGTTTTCCAGCGTGGTGCTGGAAATTCCAAAGTCTGAATTCGAGGAAGTGTTCGATGCGAAAAAGAAGCAGAAAAAAGCCAAGCTCGATATGGACCTGGATGCCAAGTCTTTGCAGGAAATCGTAGCGGACTACAAGAAGGTCGTGAAGAAGCACGCCAAGCGCGACTTTCCGCAGGATCCGCGCGAACAGCTCGTTATGGCGCGCGATGCTGTGTTTCAATCGTGGGAAAATGACCGGGCAAAATATTACCGCCGCATCAACAATATTTCCGACGACCTCGGCACAGCGGTCAACGTACAGGCCATGGTCTATGGCAACCTCGGTGAAACCAGCGGTACGGGCGTTGGTTTTACCCGCAATCCTGCTACAGGCGACCGTGAGTTCTACGGCGAGTTCCTGATGAACGCCCAAGGCGAAGATGTAGTCGCCGGCATCCGTACTCCCGTTCCGATTTTAGAGCTTGAGCGCGTCATGCCAAAAGTCTACGACGAACTCCGCGAGATCACGACGCGCCTGGAAAAGCACTATCGCGATATGCAGGATTTCGAGTTCACCATCCAGGAAGGCCGTCTTTACATGCTGCAAACGCGCAATGGCAAGCGCACCGGACGGGCCGCTGTTCGCATCGCCATTCACATGGTCGAGGAAGGGCTGATCACCAAGGAAGAAGCCATCTTCCGCGTCGAGCCGAATCAGCTTTACGATTTTCTCGTACCGCGACTGGATGAAAAGTCCTCGAAGATTGAAGTGCTCGCTAAGGGGTTGCCGGCGTCTCCGGGCGCTGCCGTTGGCCAAATTGTGTTTTCCGCCGACGCTGCCGTGAAAAAAGCCGGACCCAGCGACAAGCGTGTCCCCGTGATTCTCGTGCGCGCCGAAACTACTCCGGAAGATATTCATGGAATGCAGGTCGCGGCTGGCATTCTTACTTCCCGCGGCGGCATGACCTCGCACGCCGCCGTTGTCACCCGCGGCATGGGCAAGTGTTGCGTCGTGGGCGCGGGCGATCTTTCTGTCAGCGAGAAAAATGGCGAAATGCGCGTTGGCAATCAAGTCTTCAAAGAAGGCGACTGGCTTTCCGTAGATGGAACTACGGGCCGTGTCATCAAAGGCAAGCTGAATACACTGGCTGCCTCCCCGGACAACTCCGAGCTGCAAACGTTTATGAAATGGGCCGAGCCTTTCCGCACCCTGCGCGTGCGCGCTAATGCGGACATTCCACCGGACGCCAGGCAGGCACGAGCTTTCGGAGCCGAGGGCATAGGTCTCTGCCGCACCGAGCACATGTTCTTCGCCACGGATCGCATCCCGCACATGCGCACCATGATCATGGCGCGCACGGAGAAAGATCGTCGCACCGCCCTAAAGCGCCTGCTGCCCATGCAGCGCAAGGATTTCATCGGCATCTTCCGCGTCATGGATGGTTTTCCGGTTACGATCCGCACTCTTGATCCGCCACTGCACGAATTCCTTCCGCGCCGCGAAGAGTTGATGGTGGAAATTGCTATTCTGGAAGCCACCAAGCCGAAGTCGCCCAAGCTGAAGGATCTGCGCATCGTCCTGCATCGCGTGGAAGAGCTTCACGAGTTCAATCCCATGCTCGGGCACCGCGGTTGCCGTCTCGGAATTTCGTATCCGGAAATCACGGAAATGCAGGCCCGTGCGATTTTCGAAGCCGCCGTGGCCGTGGCACAAGAGGGTGTCAAAGTTTTACCGGAAGTCATGATCCCACTTACCGGAACACGTCAGGAAATGGCGAATCAGGCGGCCGTTGTTCGCCGCGTCGCAGAGGAAGTGTTTGCTGAGAAGAAGAAGAAAGTCGAATACATGGTCGGCACCATGATCGAACTCCCCCGCGCTGCTCTAGTAGCGGACGAGATTGCACAGGAAGCCGAGTTCTTCTCCTTCGGCACCAACGATCTCACGCAAACCACGTTCGGCTTTTCTCGTGACGACATCAACAAGTTCCTGCCCGACTACATCGAGCAGGGCATTCTAAAACAAGATCCGTTTGCGGTCCTGGATCGCGAAGGGGTAGGCCAGCTCGTGAAAATGGCCACGGAAAAAGGGCGTAAGAGCCGCGCGAATTTGAAAGTAGGCATCTGCGGTGAACACGGTGGCGACCCCTCGTCCGTCGAATTCTGCCACCAGATCGGTCTTAACTACGTCTCCTGCTCACCCTTCCGCGTCCTGACCGCTCGCCTAGCCGCCGCGCAAGCCGCAGCCAGCGACAAGCTCAAGGTAGAGGGCGGCCGCACCAAATAGAAAAGCCCCGCCTCCAGGGCCGAGCTCTAGCAAGCAAAGTCACCGCGTTATTCCAGCGGTGGCTTTTATTTTTACTGTACTTTCTGCAGCCGCTGAATCAACTTCTGCGCCAAATTATCCTCGGCTTCCGACCACAACACGCGCCCAGTCGCCCCGCTGTTCTTTTCAATCTTGATGGTAAATTCGACGAGCTTCTGAATATTCGCCCGCACGCGGTTATCAGCTTCGCTGTGCGCTCGCGCATCTTCGTAAAGAAACGGCGTATCAATCCCGAACTCCACCTGAACTTGTCCGGTTTCTTCAGCAGTCTCTGCTTCAAAATCTTCGCCTTGCACAAGAAACTTTACCGGCGCCGGCAGCAGGTGCCAGTTTCCTGAGCGAGGCTCCGGCATCCACAAGTCCCAAAACGTGGAAAAAACGCACGCATAATCCGGTTGAAGAAATTCACTAACAACCGCGGCCGCTTCTTCCGGCGGCACCGGCGGCTCAAACCGTTTTTCGAAGACAGTGGGTTCCGACCAGGAATGAGGATGCAACGCAACGTAAGTCACACCAGTGCGCTGCTCAGAAAACGCAAATTGCCCCATCACCGAGGCAGCGTGCCGCAACATGTCCTGCTCCTCAAAGCGAGGGAACCAGAGGCTGAGATAAAGCTGATCGGACATGTCATTTTCCCCTGCGGACTTTTTAGGAAAACAGCGGCAGAGTTGCGCCTTAGGGTGCCGAACCGCATACCTGCCTCATTGTAACGGACGGAAGCCTCATCAGCATCGCGCAACCGAATTGGTCAAGAAGTCGACTGCCCCCTGAAATCTTCGCGATTTTGACAGTCGCCCAACGAGCTTGTAACATCAGATAAGCCTATAAATTGGGCTTCCTACCATACGCGTCCCCGTCGTCTAGCCCGGCCTAGGACACCGCCCTTTCACGGCGATAACACGGGTTCGAATCCCGTCGGGGACGCCAACATTCCAAAGAGCTTATAGAAATTGGCGTTTATCGCCGCACGTCCAAAAACGTCCCGTTACGAACATTTCTTTGCGATTCCTGGAAGAAGCATCCTTACGACTCTCTTCTGCGCGTCTCGCTTCTCTTCGGTCACGGCCTGAACGTAGGTGTCCATTGTGACTCTCAGATTTGCGTGACGCAAAAGCTCCTGAATCACTTTGGGGTTCTCTCCATTGGAATTCAGGATCGTTCCGAAGGTGTGTCGGAAGGTGTGCCAGCCGATTTTCTTGTTCAGCCCAATCTTTACTGCCGCAGGTTTGATGTAAACGCGATAGATCGAATTGGGCCAGTAGGGTTGTTTGCCGCTCTTCGCTGGACTCGCATAGATCCAGTCCGAAGCCGCATGGTAGAGGCTCTCCTGCTTCCACAGCCAGAGAGAGCTTGCCAGTTCGGCGTCGATTGGGATGGGTCTCTGTGACGCTTCGGTCTTTGGCGGTCCGATACGCTGCTTTACTACAGACCGCCGGATGTGGATCACGTTGTGATCGAAATCCACGTCCTCCCATTTGAGGCCCAGCAGCTCGCCCACACGGAGTCCGCTGGAACCGTCGAGAAAGACTGCCGTCCGAAATGGTTCTGGAATCGCACCGAGTAAATCGGTTAATTCCTTCACCGTGAGGATTTCTGGAGTTCGTTCCCTCTTGGCGCTCTGACGAACGCTGGTGATGGGATTTCGCTCCACCCATTCCCACCGTATTGCATGGGAATACAAAGCGCTCATGACATTGCGGATTTTTGCCCTGCTGCCTCGGGCTAGCGGCAAAGTTTTCAGCCAGGCTTCGACTTCCACCGCTTTGACCTCGGAAAGTAGATACGAGCGCCAACGCGGGAGAATCCATTTTCTGAGATAACCCTCGTAGGTGTCCTGAGTTGCGTAGGACTTTCGTTGCTCCTCCTCTCTGATCTTGCTGGGTTCTTGTTTGTGGAAAATGTCTGGGAGCTCGTGTTCCCTGTAGTGGGACACAAGTTTCTCCAGATTGATTTCCCGTATGAGTTGTTGTTGGGGAGTACGGTAGTTGATCGTTAAACGAATAGAATCGACTGCCGCCTGCGCCAGCGACTCGTTTGGATATTCCTCCAGAGTGCCAACGATTACGGCTCTTCGCATTCGAGTACCGTCGGATTGTGTTTCGCGCCATCTGTACTCCCAAACTGTGCTTCCGTTCTTGCGGCGGATGCTTCGAATGCATCCTCTTTGGTAACTTGCACGCCTCATCCTCGTCTCCTTTTCAGGTCGAGGCGGCATGGATAGCTGTGCGCGATTATACCGCGCATCCATATGTTCAATTCAGAAGCCCGAAATCGCCAGAGCTTGCCGATTTGGACGCCTGTAATTTCCCCGCGGCGAGCCATTCGCTGAAGAGTCTTGGGATGAATCTTCAGCAGGCGGGCGGCCTCGTCACTGTCGAGCAGCGGCTCGAATAGCGGGTCGAACCCGTTTTGTTTTTCTTGTGGTCTAGGGTCTGTACTGTGCATAAGGCCTCCGAAAGGTTCGTAGGGCTGGAAGCAGTCTTCCCGGAACCCGGCTTGCGTAGTAGACGTAACCCGGCAGTTTCTTTTGGAGGAATTCGTCTTCAAGTTGGGTGCGCCGCAAGATGACAAGAACAAACGCGGCGGCGGGAATCAGCCCTATCCAAGACCCGATGGCGAGAGCGCTGGCGGGAACGGAAATGAGCATGGCGAGGTAGCCGGGGTGACGCACGAAGCGGTAGGGGCCATCGGCAATGACAGTATGGCCGCGCTCTGTTTGCAAGCGGACCACGGGAGAAAAGAACGGATTGGCAATCATGGCCCAGGTTTGCAGCAAGCCGCTGAGCGCAAACGCGGCGATAGCCATACTGGGGAGATGGATGGGCACGTCGAGGCCGAAATGCAGACGCCCAACGGCGAACGCGGCGACGGTCAAGGTCAGAAGAAAGAAGAAACCTGTGGTGACGCGCAGGCGGTCAGAACCTCCGTTCGTTGGGTGTGCCCTCTCCTCTGCCAGTCGTGGGTCCACGGTGAGCATGGTGAGCAAGAGCATCGCGCTGTTGACCACGAGGTAGCGGCGGATCGAAGTGATTTGCGTGCTTCCCGCCGCTAAGAACAACAAGGCTGAGAGGCATGCCGTGATTGCTGCCCAACGGATCAAGAGACGGACGGGCTGTTTTTTCATGTTCCCTCCTCGCGGGCGAAAACTTTCTTGAGATCGTAGCGGTCGGTTTCTGGGCTGTACCCGGCGATCTCCAGCACTTCGGAGACAAATCTTGTTCCTGGCTTTCGTTCGACGTGGATCAGAAGGTTGAGGGAGTCGGCGATGTTGCTCTTAATGGCCCGATAGGGGAGTTCGACGTTGCTTTGTAAGACGCAACTGGTGAAGCGGTTGATGGCTTGCAGGGCGGAGTTGGCGTGGATCGTCGAGAGCGTGCCGGAATGTCCGGTGTTGAGCAATTGCAAAAGGTCGAAGGCTTCGGCTCCGCGAATCTCACCCAGCAGGATGCGGTCAGGCCGGTGGCGAAGACTGGCCTTGAGCAACTCGCGGATGGTTACAGCGGGCAACCCGTTTTGTGCAACTCGGGCTTCAAAGCGGACGAGGTTGGGAGCGTTGATCTGAATCTCTGCTGTGTCCTCGATGATGAGGATGCGCTCGTGCTCTGGGATGAAGGTGGCAAGGATGTTGAGCAAGGTGGTCTTGCCTGTCCCGGTTCCGCCTGAAATTAGGATGTTCTGGCGGTTCACGACTGCCGTCTTGAGAATGTCGGAAAGTTCTTCGGTGATGGTGCCAATGCGAATCAGGTCTTCGATTCCGAAGTGTTTCGCATTGAATTTGCGGATGGTGAGCGTGACGCCCTGCAAGCTGCACGGTGGCAGGACGGCGGCGACGCGGCTGCCGTCGGGGAGACGCGAGTCGAGAACGGGCTTCTCTTCCGAGATGTCGTCGCCCAAACGGCGTGCGATGTTTCGGACTGCAACTTCAAGAGACTTCGCGCTGAGAGTTAC
>JAYTQD010000700.1:0-2491 GCA_043746935.1 Acidobacteriaceae bacterium
CACAATCGAGCTTTCGCAATTGCGACGCCAAATCCTTGTCCAGCTACTTGACTTCGCCAACGAAAGCTCTTTGTCAGGATATGATCGTTGGATTCTCACGCAGTCGCTTGCGGATGCACTCGGCGTCGATATGGAGCCTATCCTCCGCCGACGGATATTGCATCTGATGACGAGCGAGGAAATTGCGACCGTGGCGTCTGCAGGGATAGACGTTCAATTGCATACGCACCGGCATCGTGTCCCGCGAGACCCGGCCTTGTTTGAAGTCGAGATCGTGGAAAACCGGCAACGGCTTGAGTCGCTCACGGGACGTACCGCCGAGCATTTTTGTTATCCCAGTGGTGTGGTGTTCAACGAATGCCTTCCGTGGCTGCGGCGTCTAGGCATCCGCAGCGCAGTTACCTGCGCGCCCGGGCTACACTCGCCTGCGGACAATCTATTGCTGGTGCCGCGATTCATAGATACTTCAGAGCAGTCCGAGGTAATCTTCGAGTCTTGGCTTAGTGGAGTGGGTTCCGTGTTGAGTCCCGTTAGGCCCGTGGAGTCTACGCTTTAGCTTCCACCTGGTTCGGCAGATTCGGGCCGGTCGACGCCTCTGTCGCGAGCGTGCGGAGAGCCTCGGTCTGAGCGAAGAGGATTGCAAGGTATATATACAACATGGAGAGAAATCCGTAGGAGCCCCAGATACCAGCCACCAGGTAGCCCCACAAGCCGAACTCAAGCAGTTGCAAGCGACGCCAATCTGCAGAGTCACATATAGCGACCGCCTCCCCGCGCGCGCGACGCGCGCGGACTAGCTGCAGGATGAGATGCCAGAGAAAAAGTATCAGGCCAGGAGCACCAGTTTCGGCGAAAACTTCGAGGTACGTATTATGTAGGTTCTTTGAACCAATCGTTGGATTGTAGATGCCGTGGACTGTTTCGGATCGTCCACGACCGACGCCGACGAACGGATGATCCGCGATGATTCGGAACGCGGTTTGCGCGATTTCCCAACGCTGTACCGCAGAACTATCCATCTCGGCGATGGACTCGCTGCTTGTGGAGTCTTGGAGCCCGGCAACGCGTTCCCAAACTGCCGATGGTGCGGCGACAATGACTGCCGTGCCGAGAATGACAATGGCCAGAATAACCCGTATCCGATTCCGACCGATGGTCGACACTGAAAGAAGAAGAAAAACACCCATACCAATGAATGCGCCACGCGATTGCGTTAACAGCACAATGAAGGAAAAAACTAAACACAATAGTAGGGCGGCAGACCGCAGCGTGCGCGGCGTCTCGCGGTGCAGAAAACCGGCGGCCAACGCTAGTGCCAGAATTGTAAATCCCGCCAAATCGTTGGGGTTGCCAAATAACTTGATCCAACTGGGGCGTCCAAAGTCAGCGCTGCCATAGATAAAATAATTGAAGAGGGTTCCGCGTGCCGGGAAGAGCGCGAAGCAGGTGAGATATACCAGCAGGAAAAACCTAAGTGTGAGCCGGTCACATAAAACATTCACCGCAACCAAGTACACTAGGATCATCTTCCCTAAATCTATCAACGCCTCCATATCGCCAGAATAACCGCTCAGCGCTGTTGAGAGCGCCGCCCAGATCCAGAAAATCAGGAACAACCGAGCAGGAAGCGGCCAACGGATCCGACGGGAGCTGATGAGGATGGCGAAGACGGCGACTGCCATTGCTACGAGCCCGATATCTGCGATGTAGGTGATGGCCGCGACTACAAAGCACAAGAAACCGATATATGCCGGGTTCCACGACACCTTGCGTATTGCCAGATAGTCGAGAAGCGGGATAGCGGACGGGCGCGTTGCGGGCAAATCAGTGCTTAACAGACCAAATGCTGCAGGTACGGACGGCTTCTGGGGTGTTCGAGGGTTCATCACAATGCACCTGATGTTACCAGAGCCTCAGCTTTCGAACGCGCATGGTGGCGATGAATTAGCGGGCGCAAAGAATTTTGTGTAGATTGATTTTTTGCTAGAGAGTGTCGTCACGAGATAGCCAACCAAAGGGCAAGGCAGCGAATCTCTACGGCGGCAGTGTTGACACACGACTACGCCTACGGTGCGGTTTCGCCAACAAACGGCAAGTTTGATTCGCTGATCCTGCCGCAGGTGAACACCGGGTGCATGCAGTTGTTCGTCAACGAAATAGCCGCGCGATATCCTGACGAAAATATCATCATGGTCGTCGATGGCGCAGGCTAGCACCGTTGCAAAGCATTGGTAACGCCCGAAAATCTGCGGCTACAATTACTACAACCATACCCGCCAGAACTCAATCCGCAGGAGCATATTTGGGACGAGTTGCGGTAAAAATATTTCCACAACAAAGCATTCGACAACATTGGCGCGCTGGAAGATCAACTCGTCGTCGCCCTAAAGCATCTGGAAGCGCATCCGGAAACTATAAAATCCATCGCGGGCTGGGAATGGATATTAACTTCTGTTTCTAATGCGAATTAGAAAAACATTCATGGCGACAC
>JAYTQD010000701.1:0-6620 GCA_043746935.1 Acidobacteriaceae bacterium
CTTCATCTTCATCTTCAGCGCCAGAGCCGGCGAAGAGTGTCGATGCCTGACGCCAGCAGCGCTTCCCATCCCGAACCACAGAGCCGCGAAGACCTTTTGCGGCAAATGAGTTTTTTGGAACACCTGGAGGATCTGCGGAAACGGCTGATCTACTCGGTCGCGTCGGTGGTGGTGGGCTTTTTTGTCTGCTATTACTACGTGGAGAAGATTTATGGGTTGATGCAGAAGCCGATCATTCTGGCGCTGCGCAGCCACCACATGTCGGAGTCGCTGGTGTATTTGAGCCCGACGGAGCCTTTTAACCTTTACATCAAGATTGGATTTTTGGCGGGAGTGTTTTTTGCCTGTCCGGTAATTTTGTATCAGGTGTGGTTGTTTATTTCGCCTGGATTGTACCGGCACGAGAAGCGGTACGTGGTGCCGTTCATGGTTTCAACGGTTGGCTTGTTCATTGCGGGCGGGCTGTTTGGTTACAAGATCGCGTTCCCGGCGGCGCTCGATTTTCTGATTGGGTATAGCAAGCAGTTCACGCCCATGATCACGATTGGGGAATATACCGATCTGTTTTTGACGATCATTATTGGGCTGGGCGCGGTGTTTGAGATGCCGATTCTGGTGTTCTTTCTGGCGCTGATGGGGATTGTCAGTCCGGCGTGGATGTGGAATAACTTTCGCTATTCGATTTTGATTATTTTTGTAATCGCCGCGATTGTCACACCGACGACCGACATTTTGAATATGTGTATTTTTGCGGCGCCGATGATTTTGTTGTATCTGGTGAGCATTGGGGTGGCGTGGCTGGTACATCCGAAGCGGCGGAATCGCGGGAAAGAGGCGTCGTGAGGGCATGGCGCGGGCTGGTTCTGATACTGCTGGGCGCGTGCAGCTTGTGCGCTTGCGCCAAGGATAAGGATAAGGGCGAGGCTTCGCAGGTGGCAGCGAAGCCGGCGCAGGTTGTTTCGGAAACTAAACGCGCGGCAAAACCTGTCGTCCATGGCGCGCGGACGATGCAGTATGTGAAGGAGATTGTGGCTTACGGGCCGCGGTATCTGGGCAGTCCTGGGCACGCGAAAGTGGAGAGCTATCTCCGAACGCACCTGAAAGGTGATGACCTCCAGGAAGATGCGTTTACCGTGGGAAGTCCCGAGGGTGATTTTCCGGGGCGGAATTTCATTGCGAAGTTTCCGGGAAAGAAAGATGGCATCATTGTGATTGCCAGCCACTACGACACGAACTATCCGTTGAGAAAGACGTCGTTTATTGGAGCGAACGATGGCGCGGCGACTTCGGCGCTACTGTTGGAATTGGCGCAACATTTACGCGGCGGCAAGCTGGAAGGTTACAGCGTTTGGCTGGTGTGGACGGACGCGGAGGAAGCGGTACGGCAATGGTCAGACACCGACAGCTTATACGGCACGCGGCATTTGGCGGAGGCTTGGGAAAAAGATGGCACGCTGAAGCGCGTGAAAGCATTTTTGCTGGCCGACATGATTGGCGACGCGGATCTCGACATCCAGCGCTCCTCGAATTCCACGCCGTGGGTGGAAGATTTGGTGCTGGAAGCGGCCACGCGGCTGGGATATCAGTCACATTTTTTCGCGCAGACTGCGGGTGTGGAGGATGACCACCTGCCGTTTGCCAAACGTGGCGTGCCCGTTGCCGACATCATTGACCTGGACTATGGTTACAACAACGTTTTTCATCACACGACGCAGGACACAGTGGATAAGCTGAGTCCGCGAAGTTTAGAGATTTCCGGGGATGTGATTTGGGAGACGGTGCAGTTGATCGGGGAGCGGAAGTAGCGCGGTTCCCCTCGAAGCTAACTTCGTTGCAACCCGCACGGGCGAGGACGCCCGCGCCTCCATTGATTTTCTTCTCACGGTTTACAATCACGACGGAATGAGAATTGCTTGAGCCAGCCCATGTTTTGGATTGTCTTTAACGTGTTTGTGCTCGTGATGCTGGCGCTGGATTTGGGCGTCTTTCGTGGGCGAGACAGCGGTGTGTCGTTTCGAGAGGCCTTACTACGAAGCGCCATCTGGATTGGGTTGGCGCTGGCGTTTGCTGGGCTTCTGTACCACTGGCAAGGGCGGACGCCGGCGCTGGAGTTTGTCACGGGATATGTGATTGAGCTCTCGTTGAGCGTCGATAACCTTTTCGTTTTTCTTTTGATCTTCCGATATTTCAGCGTGCCGCAAGAGCACCAGCAGAAAGTCCTGGTCTGGGGAATTTTGGGGGCTCTCTTGCTGCGCGCGGTATTTATTTTTGCGGGCGTGGGCTTGCTGCGGCGCTTTCACTTCATTACGTATTTGTTTGGCGCGATTTTGGTGTACAGCGGAATCAAGTTGTTCCGCGAGGGGGAATCGGAAATTCATCCGGAGAAGAACCCCGTGCTCCGATTGTTTCGCAAGTTTGTGCCTGTAACGAAAGAATTTGAAGGCGCAAAGTTTTTTGTGCGACGGCGGGGTTTGTATGCGACGCCGCTATTGATAGTCCTGCTGGTGGTGGAGACGACGGACGTGTTGTTCGCCGTGGATTCGATTCCGGCGATTCTGGCCATCACCTTGAATGTCTTTGTGGTCTACACGTCGAACGTATTCGCGATTCTCGGATTGCGCTCCATGTATTTCGCGCTGGCTGGGATGCTGGACGTGTTCCATTATCTGCATTACGGGCTGGCGGTGATTTTGATGTTTGTGGGAGCCAAGATGCTGGGATCGGGGTATGTGGAGATTTCGACGCTGGCGACGCTAGGGTTTGTGGGAGTGGTACTGGCGGTGTCAGTCGGGGCGTCATTAGTGAAACCAAAGCATATCAGTGGTTAGCGGTGTGCCTGCCCGCCCCTTCGACTTCGCTCAGGGCAGGTTCTGTCGTAAAGGAACGCGACAAGGACGGGGCACCCAGCAAAGGCAATGGGCCGCGACTACTTGTCGAGCAGCTGGCAGTTGGCCGAGCACTTCACGGTTTGCAACTGGATTTCCGCTTTCTTGTGCGGGATCCTGGCCAGATCCGGGACCACAACCAGAGACTGGCGTCCGTCGGCAAGATTGACCGTGCAATCGAAGCTGAGCGACTGCACTCCCCGCTGCTTGCAGGTAGTGTTAGCAAGGGCTGAGGAGAGAGACCCCGGATTGTCAAAAACCTGATCGGCAAGTTCTGAGGGCAGCAGCGCGACCGTCATGGGAACCGGCGCTTTGATCCGAATATTCACTCGCTGGTCGTCACGTTCTGGAGTCAGAAGGCTGTAGATCTTCGGCACGGAGGTCAGCGGATATTTCTCGTTCAACAAGGAAAACCAGCGAAACTCAGGCTCGAGGCAATTGTGGATGCAGGACCAGCTGTAGTAAGTCACCATCACGTCATTGGGCGAGATGAACTGTCTGGCGTTATGGGCCAGCACCTCAGCAATTCCAGTCAGCAAGACGTGGTTTGGCCTTCTTTCATCGCGAAACAGCAATACCATTGGACGGCTGGTCGGCAGGTTGCATTCGAAAGTCGCGCTTGTCACATGTTCTTGCATGCAAAATAGCTGAGAGCCTATCGGACTTTCTGGGTGTTGCTGCTGGGCATCCCACTCGTCGGACGATGCCATCGCGATCGTCACGGGAAGCCTTGTCTGAATATCAACGTGGATGTTGCCACCGTTCGGACCCGGGTGATAAACGCGGCCAGCACGGTAATCCGCTGGATCCAGCTGCACGACCACATTGCTGGCGCGTGTCCAGCCGAACGCCTTGTCTTGCGCGAGCGATACTCTGCCCAGAACCAACAGCAACATGCCAAACAAACACACTTTCCTCATAGTTCCCCCAGGTTATTTAAAGATAGGGAGAGTGCGGGAACAAGCAGCATTCGCACCCACAGGTAACCTTTGTAATCGGATCCTCTGGAATCGGATCAAATTGAGGGCGGTTGCCGGGGCATCCCAGGTTTCTCACCGCGGCGGCACGGAGGGGTCGCGGGTCATGCCACCGTGGCTCAAGCGTGACGCGGGTCACGCCTTCGGTTTTGAGGTCTATGTACAATTGAGAGGTACCACAATCATTCTGGTGAGAGGCTGCGACGTGATCTCTGATGGCGCGAAGTCGGTGAACGCGAAGTACCGGCTCAGTTCGGTAACGCTCTTCTTTTTGTTGCATGTCGGCTGTCTGGCTGTGTTCTTTGTGCCATTCCGTTGGTGGTATGTGGCGCTGGCCGCGGGACTTTATTTCTTGCGGATGTTTGCCGTGACGGCGGGATATCACCGCTACTTCAGCCATCGCTCCTACAAGCTAGCGCGGGTACCGCAGTTTTTGCTGGCCTTCTTGGCGGAAACCTCGGGTCAAAAAGGCGTGTTGTGGTGGGCGGCGCATCATCGCGAACATCACATGTATTCGGATACGCCGCAGGATGTGCATTCGCCGGTGCAACGCGGATTTTGGTGGGCGCATATGGGATGGATTTTGTCGGATGGATATGACGATCACGATCCCAAGCTGATTCAGGATTTTGGGAAGTTTCCCGAGCTGCGGTGGTTGAGCCGGAATTATTTAATTCCCCCGGCGCTGTTGGGCGCGGCGGTGTTTCTGCTCGGCGGATTGGGCGCATTTGTCTGGGGATTTGTTTTGTCGACGGTGTGCCTGTATCACGGCACGTTCACGATTAATTCGCTGGCACATGTTTGGGGTGGGCGGCGATTTGAGACCTCGGACGATAGCCGGAATAATTTTGTCCTGGCGCTGATCACCATGGGCGAGGGTTGGCATAACAATCATCACAAATTTATGTATGCCTGCCGGCAGGGGTTGCGCTGGTGGGAAGTGGACTGCACCTACTACCTGGTAAAGATGCTGGGATGGGTGGGCGTGGCGCGGGAGATTCGGGAACCGCGGCAGGTGGCGGAAGTTGCCGAGATTGCCGAACCGGAGATGGCGATTTTGTAAAAAAGAATACGGCGTCTGCGTGTTTGGCGGACGCATGAAATTGGCAACGACCCAACATCGCACTGATGTTTCGTCTCACAGTTTACTTCTCTGCCCCGAAATCTACCCATTCGTCCCTTCACTGTTGTGATGCTTAATCGTCGTGATACCTTGGACGGTTATAGATTCAAGAGCGTAGCGTCGCGGACCGGTACCGCACTGGGTTGGATTGCAGGCGCGCGTGAAAGACAATGCCGAAGGGGGAAATTTTCAAATGAAATCGAATGGAACAGTTTGGGGAATCAAAACTTGGGGAATCGTCGCGAGTCTGGCGCTCTTCAGCGCACTGTGCGTAGCACAATCCAATAACGGCCGCATCCTTGGAACAGTCACCGATCAGACCGGAGCAGTTCTTCCCAACGCCAAAGTGACCATTGCAGATACGGAACGCGGGATTTCGCGGACGCTGACGACCAACGAAGTCGGGGAATACGTCGCTCCCAACCTGCAACCTGGGCTGTACAGGATTACGGGCGAGGCGGCGAATTTTAAAAAAGTGGAGAGGCCTGCGATCCGGCTGGAAGTGGCGAAAGATATTCGGATTGATCTGCAACTGACGGCTGGGAACGCGTCGGAAGTCGTAACCGTAACCGACGAAGCGCCGCTGGTGGATACGACGAGCGACACGCTCGGAGGGACTTTCACCAATAAAGCCATTAACGATCTGCCGTTGAACGGCCGCGACTTCCAGAATCTGGTCACGCTGCGTCCCGGCGTACAACGCTATCCCGGCGGCGGATTCCTGTCGATCAGCTCCAACGGGAACCGTCCGGAAGACAACAACTTCATCATTGACGGTACCGACGACAACGACCCTTATTACGGGACCACGGTGGTCAACGCCGAGGGCGTGCAGGGCACACCGGCTACGCACTTGCCCATTGATGCTATCCAGGAATTCAACGCCATCGAGAATCCGTCCGCCGAATACGGCTGGAAGCCAGGAGCCATCGTCAACCTCGGCTTGAAGTCTGGGACCAACGGGGTCCACGGCTCGGCTTATTATTTCCGGCGCGACAAGAATTTGGACGCGCGCAACTGGTTCAATCAGAAGCCTGCACCGCAAAAGCCATTACGACTGAATGAATATGGCGCCTCAGTGGGTGGGCCGATCAAGAAGGACAAGCTGTTTTACTTTTTGGCGTTTGAGGGGGTGGGAGACTTGGTGGGAAATTCGGAGCAACTCCCCATCCCGAATCCCGGCACACTGGGTGGCGATAAGGACAACAGTATTCTAGACGCGGAGGCGGCGCTTGCCGCCAAAGGTAAAGCACTGAATCCTTTGAGCCTGTCACTCCTTCCCTTATTCCCGAACCTGCCAATTGTTTCTGGCACTACGAATAACGTCAGCATTGGCTTCCCCAACAAGAACCGCGAGGATGATGGTCTCGCCAAACTCGATTACCATTTTTCCGATCATCATGTATTGAGTGGTCGATATTTTGTCGGCGACAGCCTGCAAACGGAACGCGACATAGCAGTTTTGCAGCCTTTCTGGCAATCCCAGGCCGTAACGCGCGCCCAGGCAGCCGGGGCGAACTGGACTTGGACCATCAGCAACAACTTGGTGAATGAAGCTAAATTCGGCTTCAACCGCTTCTGGCAAACGATTCTCTCGGCTGATGCCACCCAGGATCCTCGCACATACAAAGTAGG
>JAYTQD010000702.1:0-6618 GCA_043746935.1 Acidobacteriaceae bacterium
GCGGCAGCCAAATCTTTGAAGTCCTCCTCCACCATTCCATGTTCAATCACCGGTGCTCCCGCATGAATCCTCACGTTCCCCGGACGAAACGCGGCAAACGCCCGCTGCGCAAACACCGCCATCGCCTTCAACCCGACAACATCTTTCGGTCGCCCCGGCATATGTACTTCCCCCGCCGAGACCATCGTCGTCACCCCGCCATGCAGATAGCTGTCAATCCACCCAATCTGGTTCTGCCGCGGCGTCCAATCCCCCGCCACCGGATGCACATGGCTATCAATCAACCCCGGCAGCAGGCAAGTCCCGCGCGCATCCACCACCAGCGTTGCGCCCTCGCAATCAATATCCTTCTCCCGCCCCACCGCCACAATCTTCCCATCCACCGCCAACACCGTATCGGCATCTAGGATCGGTCTCGCCAAATCTCCACTCAGCAATAATCCAATATTCCGTAGAACCACCCGCGTCTGTCTCGCCGTCGCCTCATCCTGCGCCATATAATCACCCCGATAATTTGACGAACGCGCCGCCCTGCGCCACCATGCTAATACGATATTCAAGGAGCCACATGCTCTCGAACAAAACCATTTTCTGGGAAGTCGATACCCAAGCCGATTTCATGCTTCCCGGCGGCAAGCTCTACGTCCCCGGCGCCGAACGCCTACTCCCCAACATCCAGCGCCTCACCGACGCCGCCCGCCAAGACAAAGTCTTCCTCGTCTCGCACGGCTGCTACCACCCCGCCAACGATCCCGAGTTCACCACCTTCCCGCCGCATTGCATCCAGGGCACCGACGGCGCAAACTTCGTCCCGCAAGCTCTCGCCGACAAAATCCTCCGCATCCCCAACGACCCCGCCGCCACCATCCCCACCGATCTCTCCCCGTACCAGCAAATTCTCCTGGAAAAACAAACACTCGACATCTTCGAGTCCCGCCACGCCGATACACTAGTTCAACGTTTACCCCGAGACGCAAACTTCATCGTCTTCGGCGTAGTCACCGAATACTGCGTCCGCTTCGCCGCCAAGGGTCTCCTCGACCGCGGCCGCCACGTTTCCATCGTCCAAGACGCCATAGAAACCCTCAGCCCAGACGCCGCGCAGAATACCATCGCCGAACTCCAAGCCCTAGGCGCAACCTTCATCACCACTGCCGACGCCCTCCGCGCCCTCTAGTGAATGACACCGCGAAATCAACTCCTATGTTTTTCCGCATGTTTTCTCCGTAAAAACGGATACTCCAAATTGTTCCCTCCACCGCGACAAGTGTATTGACTTTCCTCTTCCCCCACGTCTATACCAGTTAGTTGCTTTGTACTAGGACATTTTCTCTACGGTGACCTGGCCTGCTCCCGTCGTCCCGTAGGATTAATGACCCAAAAGGAAAACTAATGTTGACTGGATTGACGACCACAAGAAACACCCTACGCGCCCTCCTCATCACTTCCGTCCTCGCCCTCGCCGCCCCGCTCCTCCACGGACAAGCCACCGGCAGCCTCTCCGGTACCGTCACGGATAAAGCGGGTGCCGTCGTCGCAGGTGCGAAAGTCACGGTCAGTTCCCAGGGTACGGGCGTTGTCCGCCAATCCACCTCCGACGGCAGCGGACACTATCTCGTCCCACTACTCCCCGTCGCCGATTTCACCATTCAAGTCGAGTCGCAGGGTTTCCAGACCGCTTCGCAAAAAGATATCCGCCTCCAAACCGACCAGCAACGCGAGGTGAACTTTACCCTCAATCCGGCCTCGGTCTCAACCACGGTCGAAGTTAGCGCCAGCGAAGTCGCCGTCGAAACCTCGAACCCCAGCCTCGGCCAAGTCATCACCTCCGAGCAGGTTGCCGAGCTCCCGCTCAACGGTCGCAACTTCGTCCAGCTTGCCACTTTAATACCGGGCACAACCCAGGAAACCAGCAAGGGCAGCTTCTTCAACGGCGGTCCTAGCAGCGAGACCTCGACCCGCGGATCGTATTCACTTTCGGTTGGTGGGTCGCGCGCTCAGAGCACCGACTGGCTCCTCGACGGCAACGACAACAACGAGCTCACCGGCGGCGGCCTTGCCATCGTGCCCTCCATTGACGCCATCCAGGAATTCAAGGTGCTCACCTACAACTACTCCGCGGAGTGGGGTACCCGCGCAGGCCCTACCGTACTGGTCACAACAAAATCCGGATCAAATCAGTTGCACGGCTCGCTATTTGAGTTCTTCCGCAACACCAAGTTGAATGCGAAGAGCTACTTCTCTCCTTTCAAGGAGCAATTCAATTTGAATCAGTTTGGGGGCTCTCTTGGCGGCGCGATTCAAAAAGACAAAACTTTTTTCTTCATCGACTATCAGGCGACTCGCCGCCGCGTGGGCGTTCCTTCCAACGGCATTATCCCTACCGAAGCGATGAAGAGCGGCGACTTCAGCCTCGACCCCTTCGGGGGCCCCAATACCAACGTTCAGCTTCGCGACCCTTACTCAGGCGCGAACCTGCACTGCGATGGCTCTGGAAATCCCACTGCTGTGAATCCTGACGGAAGCCAGGTAGCGGGTGCGGACTGCAACAAGATTCCTGCTGCCCTCATTAGCCCCATCGGGCAAGCGCTGCTCAATCTTTATCCTGTCAGCAATATCAGTGATCCGGGCACGGGGAGGAACTACACCAACGTGCCTGTCCGCAAACTCAACGAAGGCGAATTTGACGTCCGCCTTGATCACAACTTCTCCGCGAAAGACTCCGTGTTTGCCCGCTTCAGCTACGATCAGGCTGTCTCCTTCGTTCCTGGCGGCTCTCCGGGCTTCGCCGAAAACAATGCTTTTGCCAGCACGCAGACAATTACCAACCACGGGCGGAACGTGGCTGTTTCAGAAACTCATATCTTTTCCGACCGCAACATTAACCAGTTCACTGCGGGCTTCAACCGCATCTTTAACCACATCAAGTCCTTCGGTGACCGCTCCTGTGAATCGGCGAAGCTCGGCATTCCCGGGGCCAACATCAACAGCGCCTGCGGCGCTTCCGGCGGCATCTCGCAATCCACCTCGGACTGCGTCAGCTGTGGACTGGTTTCCATCAGTCCCGGAGGCGGATACTGGGGCCTTGGAGATCGCGGGTTTGCTCCGTTTCAAGGCGGAACCAACGTCTTCTCCGTTTCTGACTCTTTCGACATGATTCGCGGAAACCACAACCTCCACGTTGGCGGCGGTTTCCGCGCCCAACAAATGAATGTGCTCACCAATGCCTTCCAGGACGGCTTCTACCTCTTGTTCGGCGTCTACGGCGATCCCATGGCCGATCTCCTTCTGGGCTTCCCGGGCGGCGCTATTCATGATCAGACCTTCAAGGGAGCCACCACCGGTCGCCGTTGGAAGCTGTTTCGTCCTTTTGTACAGGATGATTGGCGGGTTACTCGCGATCTCACGCTGAATCTTGGCGTGGCTTGGGCAGTTGTCACTCCGATTACCGAAAACAGAAATCGTCAGGCCAACTTTAATTTCGCTACCGGCCAGTACCTGATCCCCGGGGTGAACTCTGACGCGCGCGTGGGCGTTGAACTCGACAAAACTGCAGTCGAACCACGTATCGGCCTCGCTTGGAAACCATTCGGCTCACAGAAAACTGCGGTTCGCGGTGGATACGCGATCTTCCACGACTCATCCTGGAACCAGGGAGCCCAGGGACTCTGGGAGAACCCGCCGTTCTTTGCTGAGTCCGACGCCTTCCCGCCCAACGGACCTGGATCTTCTGCTTGCCCAACTTTTGGGAGTTCCGGCTGTGGCCTTGCCGGTGGATTTCCAATCTTTACTGCCGCCCCCGACCCCGCTACCTTTACCGGTACGATTCTGTCGCAGAATCTCAATTTTAAACAGGGACGCGTGCAGCAGTTTAACTTCAACGTCGAACGACAGCTACCCGGTAATGTCGTTCTGACGGCTGGCTACGCGGGCTCTCGCAGCTCTCATATCCTTGTCGATGGGTTGAACTTGAATGTTGGGTCACCTGCAGCCTGTGGCGTCACACCCGGATATACGCTAGGTTGCGGCGCAGGTGGAGCATCTTTCTCAGCACCCTACGGCCCGTTCACGACTGTCTCCAACATCAATGATGTAGGACGGGCTCGTTACGACTCTGTGCAGATCAAGGCCGAGACCAAAACTGGACATGGTCTCTACGCCCTCATCGGCTACACTTACTCAAAGACCCGGGACTCTGGGTTTTCCGACGGCTTGGGCACGAACGCCGGTGCGACTTACTTCCCGCTGCCGGGAACGAAAAGCGCAGATTGGGGCCTGTCACAAATCAACCTCAATCACAGCTTTACGGCCAGCGTGCTCTACGACTTGCCCTTCGGTAAAGGCAAGAAATTCGGCAGCAACTGGAGCGGCCCGGTGAACGCCGCCTTCGGCAACTGGGAGGTCGATGTTATTCAAAGAGCGACAACCGGATTCCCCATTTTCATTATCAACAGCGTGAATGAATCCAGCGTGGCATTTAACGCCGGTGGAAACAGCTTCAACCGGCCAGACCAGACTTGTGGCGCTGCTTCGAGCAGCCCAACCATCCAAAAATGGTTTAACACGCAGTGCTTCACCGCCGCGACGCCAGGAGAGCTAGGCAATGCTTCCCGCGCTCCCGTTTCCGGCCCGCGCTTTGTAAACACTGACTTCTCAGCAGTCAAACACTTCGCCCTGCCTTTTCACGAAGGCATGAGCCTGGATTTCCGGGCGGAGTTCTTCAACCTCTTTAACCACGCCCAGTTCGCTCTACCCAATTCCAATATTAGTACTGGGTTTGGGTCCCCGAACTCCAGTTCTTTCGGTAAGATCAACGAAACTGTAAACGACGCACGGCTGGTCCAGTTCGCCCTCAAGCTCAAGTTCTAAGGCGAACCGAATCGCGCATAACCTTGGGGCAGGCTGAGCCGGCTCAGCCTGCCTTTCAATTTTCACCCGGAACTTGTTTCTATGTGCTGTTGCTTCGTATCAGGGCACGGCTTCAGCTCCGGCCATACCGCACCCGCCCGGCAGAAACACGGGCTTTAGCCCCTTAGGGAACTACTAATTCATGTTCCATAAACGCACCCTGTTACTCACACTGCTCCTAGCAACCACCCTCGCCCACGCCCAACCCCGCCGCAAAATCATCATCAACCAAGACTGCTCCGGCCCCGGCGGCAGCAACATGCAAACGCTCCTCGTCATGCTGCAATCCCCCGACGTTGAAGTCCTCGGCATCACCGTCGTCTCCGGCGACCAATGGCGCGATGAGGAAGTTGCGCATACTCTCCGCCTGCTCGAAATCATCGGACGCACCGACATCCCTGTCATCCCCGGTGCCGTCTTCCCTCTAGTCCGCCGCCATGAGGAAGCTCAAATGTGGCAGCTGCGTTACGGCAAAGTGGGCTACGCCGGTGCCTGGGACGACCGCTGGTGGCACGAGCCCTACGTCATCCCCGAACTCCCAGAAGGCCAGCCGACCACGAAGCCATCCACTGAAGACGCCGTTCATTTCCTAATCCGCATGTTGCACCAGTATCCCGGCGAGGTCACTATCTACGAAGGCGGCCCCATGACCAACCTCGCCGTCGCCATCTCCATCGACCCGCACTTCCCCGAGCTAGCGAAAGAACTCGTCTTCATGGGCGGCAGCCTCAGCCCGCAATCCGACAACTCGGAGTTCCTCAACACTCCGCGCCACGAATTTAATTTCTGGTTTGATCCCGAAGCCGCCCACATCGTCCTGCGCGCGCCGTGGAAGAAAATCACCTGCACGCCCGTCGACATTTCCGTCAAGACGAAACTCACGACCGCCATGATCCAACAGATCGACGCCGCTGGGACGCCTCTCGCACACTACGTAGCCAAGTATTTCCAGCCCGGCCCCGGCACCGACTTCATGTGGGACGAACTCGCCGCCGAAGCCTGGATCGACCCGAGCCTCATCACCCAGAGCGAAACCCGCTTCATGGACGTAGACATCGACCACGGCGCAGCCTACGGCAACACTCTAACCTGGACAGAAAACGACAAACCAGCCATCCATCTCCAGCCAGTGGAAATTCAATTGGACTTGGACAAAGAAAAACTCTACAAAATGTTCATCACCTTGATGTCGAAACATGAATGACGCTGGGTGCCCGTCCTTGTCGCGCACTTTGCGACAGGGCCTGACCTGAGCGAAGTCGAAGGGGCGGGCAGGCATCGGCAAGCAACTTCTAGGAGTCCTTCAAATTAGCGAAATCTCATTTTCACTTGGCCGTCGCCCCAGCATCCCGCGAACGCAACTCATACACAAATTGCACAATCTCATGCCGATCACGTTCGGTTTTTCCATTATTTTTCTTTGAGATGCGCTCATATATCTCTAGCTCTACTTTAGATTTATCCTCTTCTCCATGCATCCGATACGCCTGCCCCAGTCGGTAGTGCGCCTCCTCCAACTCCGCATCGGCAGTGAGCGCTCGCTGAAACGCACCAATCGCCCTAGGCAAATCCTTCCGCTCCGCATACACAATCCCCAACTGTAAATATCCCACCGCCAGCTTAGGATCCAAACGAATAGCCTTCTCCAATAGCCCCTCAACGCGCCCAGCATCCTCCGCAAAGGCCTCTCGTCGCTTCCATAGCCCCAGA
>JAYTQD010000703.1:0-2481 GCA_043746935.1 Acidobacteriaceae bacterium
CCCGGTTGGCGTGGACGCCAAACAACCCGTCGGCGTCTAGTCCCCAGCGCGTTGCAAAAGCCGCCCTCTCGGGCGGCTTTTTTCTTGCTCCAAAGACCCATTACTTCAGTCATCTTCCACCCAGTGCCCTCAGGCTTGATCATACGAACGAGGGCAAACTCCGCATGAATATCGACGACCTCCTACGCACCGCCACAGAACGCAAAGCCTCCGACTTACACCTCAAGGTTGGAAATTACCCGCATCTGCGGATTGATGGGGAGTTGTTTCCGTTGACGGATCAGTCGCGGATTACGGCTGAGGATATGTTGGGGATGGCGTTTAGCATGATGTCGGCTCGGCAGAAAGCTAAGTTTAAGGAAGTGGCCGAGATTGACATGGCCTACGGCGTGGCGGGGTTGGGGCGATTTCGTGTGAACGTGTTTCAGCAGCGGGGGAATGTGGGGTTGGTGCTGCGCGTGATTCCCACGAAGATTCGGGCTTTG
Organism: Acidobacteriaceae bacterium; assembly: GCA_043746935.1. GTDB lineage: Bacteria > Acidobacteriota > Terriglobia > Terriglobales > Acidobacteriaceae > JANXUC01. The sequence goes on from JAYTQD010000703.1 coordinate 486, forward strand.
GATGAATTGTATTTGCCGAAGATTGTGGAACAGATTTGCGAGATGCCGCGCGGGATTGTTTTGGTGACTGGGGTTACGGGTTCTGGTAAATCTACGACCTTGGCGGCGATGCTGGATCGGGTGAACTCCACGCGGGCGGAACATATTATTACGATTGAGGATCCGATTGAATTTCTGCATCGCGATAAGAAGGGATATGTGAATCAGCGCGAGATTGGCGTGGATACGCCTTCGTTTGGAACGGCGTTGCGGGCTTCCTTGCGGCAGGATCCGGACGTGATTCTGGTGGGCGAAATGCGCGATTTGGAAACGATTAGTACGGCTTTGCATGCGGCTGAAACGGGTCACATGGTGTTTTCGACTTTGCACACTTTGGATTGTATTGAGACGATCAACCGAATTATCGCGGTGTTTCCACCGCCGGAGCAGAAGCAGGTGCGGTTGCAGTTGGCGGCGACATTGCGGGCTGTGGTGAGTCAGCGGTTGGTGCGGCGTTGCGACTCCGAGGGGCGGGTGCCGGCGGTTGAGGTGATGATCAATACGGCTTATATTCGTGAGTGTATTTTGGTGCCGGAAAAGACGCGGTCGATTCGCGAGGCGATTGCGGCGGGTACTTCGCAGTATGGTATGCAGACGTTTGATCAGTCGCTGTGGGATTTGTTCCAGGCTGGGTTGATTGCGTATGAAGTGGCTTTGGAGAACGCTTCCAATGCGGATGACTTCAAGCTGCGGGCGCAGGGGATTGCTTCGACGAGCGAGATGTCGCGGCAGTCGATGCAGACGGCGGGGTTTGGAAGGTAAGAGCTGACTGGGCGGCAAGACCACGCGGGCGAGGGCGCCCGCGCCACATAAGCTTTGGTTTCCTCCTGAAACGGCTGGGACGCGTTCTCCGACGCGTCCCTTTTTTCGTGTGGGTTTGGTGCGACAATACTGCCATGGCCTTTGCGCGAGCTAAGACGGAGTTGATGGATGAGGCGTCGTTGTACGAGTATGCCGTGGGGGCGCTGGGGCGGCGGATGCGGTCTGTGGCGGAGATGCGGCGGTTGTTGCGGAATCGGGTGGAGATTGAGACGGAGTTGGGGAAGGCGCTGGTGGATTTGGTGGTGGTGCGGCTGAAGGACGCCGGGTACTTGAATGATGCGAAGTATGCGACGGCGTTTTCGTCGTACCGGAGGGACAACGAAAAGTTCGGGCGGCGGCGGGTGGAAACGGATTTGAAAGTGCGTGGCGTGCATGGGGATGTGATTGAGAAGACTGTTGGCGAAGTGTTTGATGAGGTGAATGAGGAGAAGCAGGCGCGGGAGTATTTGCGGCGCAAGCGGATGAAAAAACCGGAGGATCAGAAAGGCGCGGCGAGGATTTTCCGGAGGTTGATGCGGGCTGGGTTTGGGGCGAAGACGATATTTGTGATTTTGAAGAAATGGGATGTGGATGAGGAAGTGTTGACGGCGCTGGAGGGGGAAGAGACGGGGTAGTAGCTTTTGTTTTGAAAACCCCGCCCTGTCGCTGACGCGACAAGGACGGGGCACCCGAGTGGTTTTGCTGAGGGCTTAACTCTTGGTGGCGGTGAAGAGGCCGGTGCCGGAGCATCCGGAGTTGCCGGTCAAGATCCAGGTACCGGTAATGGTGTTGTTGTTGACCGCGCCGTTCAGCGTGAGAACGTTGTTGGCGCCGCCCGGGAACGCCGTGGAGATGATCAAGCCGAAGGAGCCGGTGACGTGGCCGTTGTAGTCTCCGGTGAGGCTGACTGTGCCGACTTCGGTGAAGGGCGGGGTATTGAAACAAGTGCCCGCGGTGGTGAAGGAGAGGTTGGTAACGGTGAAAGCGCCGCCGCCGCTGCCGGTGAAGTTGGTTTGGAACGCGAAGACGGGCGTTCCGCCGGGAGGAGTGATGAGGTTCGCGGTCCAATGTCCGTCAATGTTGCCGGCGGACTTGCCGCAGCCGGTCAGGGTAAGGCCCAAAGTGAGCAGGGCGGCCAAGGCGAATGTTTTGAGCA
>JAYTQD010000704.1:0-6591 GCA_043746935.1 Acidobacteriaceae bacterium
TTCCAATTATGATATACAGCGCAGGCAGCCAGGGGTAGCCCGTGCACTTGTAGGGTCGTTCGGCATCAGGCCGTTTCCAGCGCAGGATGAACATGCAGCCCACGCCCAGTGTGTAGGAGAGCACCATCATGAACATCACGTAGGTGTAAAGCTGATCGTAGCGACCGCTGAGGGTGAGAACGCCAGCCCACAGGCCCTGTCCGATCAAGCTAAATGCCGGGGTACGCCAGCGAGGATGGACCTCTCCCATCTTTGGGAAGAAGGCACCGTCTTTTGCCATGGCGTAGTAAACGCGCGCGCCGGAGAGGGCGCAGCTAGCCATCGCGCCAAAGCACGATACAGCAATCAACGCCGAGAGCCAAGTTGCCGCTCCCGGGGAAAACAGCGCCGTTGCGGCTGCGTGGGCGATGGTCTCGTGCTTGGCGATCTCGGTAATCGGTAGCGCATATACGTAGGTCATGTTCATGGCCACATAAATCAGGCCAACGGCGATGACGCCGAGCAGCATCCCACGGGGGATGTTGCGCTGCGGGTCTTTGACTTCGCCGGAGACCCAAGTGATGTAAATCCAGCCGTCGTAGGCCCAGAAGACGGCGATCAGAGCCACGCCAAACGCTGAGATGAGTTGCCCTGCCGACAGACCAACCATTAATCCAGCGCTGGTGCCAGAACCGGCTGATGTGAAATGCGACCAACTTCCTTTGCCAATAGTGAATCCAAGGAAAATAAACGCCGACATGGCAGCAAACTTGGCCCAAGTGGCGATGTTTTGCAGCACAGCGCCGGCTCGCAAGCCCACAACATTCACCCATGTCACGAACGCAATGGAAACCAAAGCGACCACATGCACTCGAGTCAAGGCAAAGCCCGCAACGTTGAGCACAACGTGGTCCGCCGAGAGGGAAGGGAACACTGCGCCCAGATAATTCGCCGATGCCACCGATAGCGCCGCGATTGTGCCGCCGTTCGAGACGGTGAAGATCATCCATCCGTAGAGGAATCCCACGATGTCGCCATACGCTTCGCGCATGTAGACGTACTGCCCGCCGGAGTCTGGAAACATTGCTCCCAGTTCGGCGAAGGCGAAGCACGCGCAGAGGGAAATCAGTCCGCCCAGGACCCACACCCCGAGAAATAGCAGCGGATGCGGCAGCGGCCCGGCGATGTCTTTGGCAGTAAGAAAGATGGAGGATCCGATGATTCCGCCCACCAGTAGCAGCACGCAGTCCATCAGCGAAAGACCGCGCACCAGACCGGGTTTGTCGTTTGCGGAGTTCGTGGTTTGCGGAAGTGTGGCCATGTTCTATCCCATCCCCAGGTCGTCCGAGGATTCCAGCGCGGTTCCGCACTGGCGGCAGATGACGGAGAGGCAATCCCCGCAAGTCAGCGGGTCGGAAACTTCGCGCGCACATTGCGGGCAGTAGAGCAGGCTCTGCGCGGGTTGCTGGGCTTCGGGGGTTGGAGCCATGTGGTTGCCAAATGTAGCATAGAAGCGTGCCCCGAGGACACCGATGACTGACACACCATCCATGACCGCTGACGAAAAACTGCAACTCGAATTCAACCGCTGGGCTGAAGCTGGCGAAGGCGAGAAGATGGAGCGGCATCATCTCGATATCACGCTCAAGACTTTGCGATTGATGGATTTGCGCACGGGTCAGCGCGTGCTCGATCTCGGATGTGGTGCTGGGTGGGCTACGCGGTTGTTGGCGCGTGCGGTGGCGTTGGATTCAGGCGACGGAGAAGCGAACGTGGTCGGCCTGGATGTCTCAGATGAAATGATTCGCCTAGCGCGAGAAACCTCGCGGGGTTTGAATAACGTCAGCTACGTCGTTGCCTCGGCTACGCAGATTCCCGAAAAAGATAGCGTCTTTGATCGGATTCTCTCCGTCGAGTCTTTCTACTACTATCCCGATCAGGGCTTAGCTCTAGATGAAGTCTTTCGCGTGATGGCGCCGGGTGGACGCCTGTTCATCCTCATCAACCTCTTCACTGACAACGAATACTCCTTGCAGTGGGTCGATAAGCTGAAAGTCCCGGTGCATGTCCGGTCCGCCGCGGAGTATACGGAAATGCTGCGACAGCACGGTTTCGAAAACACGGAATCGCGGCAGATTCCCGATGACACACCGACGCCCGATGACTACAAAACCAAGTCCTTCCGCAGTCTGGATGATCTGCGGGCTTTCAAGCAGTTCGGGGCGCTGTTGCTGATAGCGTCAAAGCCGGTGCGCTGAGAACGCATCTTAGATAGTGTCATCGTCATCGTCGTCTTTGTCTTTCCGGCTGCTTCCAGTCACGGGGCTCATCGTCTTTCCATCGTTGGCGCGGCGCAGCTCGATTCTCCCGTTCACATCGGAGAGATCAATGGTTGTTCCGCCTTTGCCCAGGCGTCCGTCGAGATTGTGTCCTACCCAGGATTCTTTCCGCACGTTAAAGCCAAAATCGGTTTCAATGCCGCCGGAGACCGTGCTGGCGTGGATATCCGCGTTCGCGTCGGAGGGAATTGTTACCTTGACGGATCCGTTTACAGACGAAGCCTCAATACGCGACTTCGGGAGTTGGCGGAACTCGGCTTCGGTCCGGCCATTGACGGTGGAAATCTCTGTTCTTCCGGCGAGATCCTTGGCCAGCACCCGCCCGTTGACCGAAGACGCGTGGACATCGCCGGCGACATCTTGGATATCGAGCGACCCGTTCACCAGTTCTACTTTCTCCAGCTGTGCCCGTTTCGGCACATGCAGCGTGTATTCCACGCTAGCCGGGTTGTTTTCGTCATTCCAGTTGAAAGTGTGATCGTGACCTGGGTACTCGGTATGGATCGAGATGGAGTTGGAGTTCGCCTCCACAACAATCTTGGCCTCGTCGAGCCGTTCTTGGCGACGGGCGCGCTTGACTGCGTCCACCTGCACCTCATTTCGGTCGCAGCCGGTAATGTGTACGGCGCCGTTAATGTTCTCCAGGGAAACGCGACCGTCCGCGCCCAGCGGATACGTCTGATGAAATTCCTGCGTCAGGGGTTCGCCGGCCCAGGCACGTCCGGCCAGCAATACAGCGCCCGCGGTTCCAAGCAAGATTCCCAGCCAAGTCGCCAATCGTCGTTGTTTTGCCATATTCGCTCCTCGCGATTCGCTTGATGAAATTGCCCTTCGCTGTTCTTAGACGATGGATACGCAATTTAGTGAGGGGAAGTTCCCAAGAAAAATGGGGTTCCTGGCGCAGCTGAGTGGGGGAATCTGGAGGGAAACTATGGTCATCCGCCGCAGCCATGGAATGACGTTAGGATAGAGAGTCCGGGGCCGGTTACGGCTTCCGTTCGTCAAGGATGGTGCCACGCCGTGAACTTTCTTCTAACCGATGTGGAAGTGCGAGTGCTGGGCTCTCTGGTGGAAAAAGACGCCACCACGCCCGATTACTATCCGTTGTCTATGAACGCGCTGGTCAATGCATGCAATCAAAAATCCAATCGCGATCCCTTCATGACTTTGACGGAGGATGCGGTGCGCCAGACGCTGGCGAGCCTACAGGGAAAGCGGCTGGCCGGCCCCGTGAACAGCGCCGATAGCCGGGTGACGAAGTACGAGCATCGCATGCAGGAAGTCTTTAACTTTAATCGCGGGGAGAATGCCGTGCTCTGCGTGTTGATGCTACGCGGTGCGCAAACTCCCGGGGAACTGCGCGGACGGACGGAGCGCATCCATCGTTTTGAAGACTTGGATGAAGTGCAGTCGGCACTACAGCGCCTGATGCAGCGCGACCCACCGCTGGCGCAGGTCTTGCAGCGGCAGCCGGGCACAAAGGAATCGCGCTACGTACACTTGTTTTGCGGGCTGGTGGAACCCTTTGTGATGCCGGAGCCGCCGAGCGCATCACGAATCCTTCGCGTGGACAACGCCGAACGTCTGGAGCGACTGGAAGAGACCGTGGCTGGCTTGCAGAGGGACGTGGAAGATTTGAAGCAACAGTTCGCGGGCTTTCGCAAACAGTTCGAGTAGCACTCTTACGTGAGATACCTGCGTTCCTGACTCATCTTATGTTGCAGCATGGCAGCGAGTTGGTCCACGTCGGCGGGCGCCAGACTGTTGGCCAGATTTCCCTCGAGCAATTGGATACGGCCGCTTCCCGTGGCGTCGCGGCGGATCTGCAACAGCAGAGCCTGGAGCACCTCGGCATCGAACTTTGTGGGAGCAAGCCGCACTAGTTCATGTAGCGCCATGCCCAGCGGCATCCGATCACGGTAGGGGCGCTCGCTGGTCATGGCATCGAAGGTATCGGCTAGGGCGACGATCCGAACGGGCATGGAGATTTCGTCCTGGCGCAGGCCATCGGGATATCCAGAACCGTCGCCGCGTTCGTGGTGCCCGCGCACAATCTCCGTTACTTGCGGCCACGGGAACTGCACGTCCTTCACGATGTTGTAGCCGACGATGGTGTGATCCGCCATCGCGCGGAACTCGTCAGCATCCAGGGCGCTGGCTTTCTCGAAAAGATGTTTGTCTACGGCTACCTTGCCAATGTCATGCAGATAGCCCGCTGAGCGCAGCGCGACGACTTCCGCCGATTCCATGCCCAAACCCTCCGCTATAGCGGCAGAGTAGCGTCCCACGCGCAGGGAGTGACCATGCACGTTGACATGCTTCACATCGATGGCGGTGGCGAATGCCTCTAGAGCACTGTCATGAAACCCGTGGAGCGAAGCCAGCAGTTTCAGATTTTCATTGACGCGCTGAGCCAGATTGCGCGAAAGATTGTGGTTATGAACAGCGAGCGCCACGTAGTTGGTGAGGAGGCTGAGTGCTTCCAGATCTTCGCCGTCATACGGCCCTTCAGCGCCACGGCGTCCGAGCGCGACCAGGCCGACCAGCTCGCGCCCTACCCGTAGTGGAGCCAGGCACTTGAACATCTCCGGAGCAACATTGCCGTTCTGACTTAGGAACGTGTCGTAGGAGCCGCTTTGCAGCAGGACCGCTCCGCGCGCGACCAGCAGTGCATGTGCATGTTTGGGAAGTAAAGGGATGACGGCGGGATCGGGCAACATCACAAACCCCTGCGAAACCACCGAGGTCAGCATGGAGGGTTTGTCGCTAAAAGTGAAAAGAGCGCCCTCGCGCGCGCCTCCTGCCTCAACCATGGCGGCCAGCATGGAGCGCGCAATATCAGAGAACTCGTGTTCGGCGGTCATTTGCGGGCCCAGGTCCGAAAGGGCCTCGACCGTGCGCAAGACTCGCCGCAAATTATCCTTGTTCACCCCTACGTTCACCCCGGCCCCGTGAAGCGGGACAAGCAAGATCACATCGAGAGTACCATGCGGAAATTTGCGCGAGGGTAGCCTTTGTTGGTTCTCATGCTCCACGAATGTGCCATATGGCGTTCTCAAAAATGAGATCGAAGTGTGGAAAACCGGTCGAGTACGAGGAGTTGGCGGTTAGGGGATGGCTTGCCGACTTCTTCGTGCTCTAGAACCCATGTGTTGTCGTGGGGCACGAATACAGCGTTGAGGCCCGCCGCCAGCGACGGGTTGATATCGGACTTTGGACTGTTGCCGATCATCCAGGTCGTGTCGGAAAGTAAATCGTGCTTTGCAGCCACCGAGCGGTAGGCCTCCGGATTTTTTTCAGGAACGATCTCGATTGCCACGAAGTACTTTCGCAGGCCCGAACGCTCTACTTTTTCGGATTGCTCGGGGATTGCACCCTTGGTCATCAAGATCAATTGATGGCGGCTAGCGAGGTAATCCAGTGTTTCAGGAACTCCATGCAAGATTTCCATCGGGTGCTCGGCAATGATCTTGGCAAATCCTTGGATCGTTTCATGTAAGGCGGGTGTGATCGGCTCCACGGCGAGCCGCTCAAACGTGTCCACGAGCGCATGCGAAAAGCTGTGCAGCCCGTAGCCGTGCCGAACGATGCAATCGCGCTCCACGTCATGGAGTACGCCCCGGACTTGCTCGGGAGAGTGATCTTTATGATCCAGGAACGAAATGAACTGCGCGATGGCGCGTTCAAAGTAGATGTTGTTTTCCCAAAGCGTGTCGTCCGCGTCGATGAGGAGCGTTTGGGCGGGGTTTTTTGGAGGAATCGTCATAGCCGCCTGAAAAAGCAATACTTGAAAATTCTACGGAGTTTCATGGTGTTTCCAAAAGCAGCTCGGGTCGTCACAGGGCTGGTCGGGATCGAAGGTACCGTGTTCGTATTCCAGGTGAAAGCATACCCAGTGCATTCTTTCGAACGTTTCGTAGTTTGCAGCATTCAGAATGACAGGCTTCCCGCATTTCTGGCACAGCATGTGTCCCTTCCTGGACATCTCGCACCCGTGACCGCAGTGGTCTTGAAATAGTATCCTCTATCTCATGCGCTCTTCACTATTTCGGTTTGTTTTCCTGTTGCTATTTTCCTTCCTGGCTCTGGCCGTCACTAAAAAGACCCATCACTTCATGACAGGTTCCGCTGCCAAGGGTTCTGCTTCCTCCAAGTTGCAGGTCGCGACGGACCTGGATCAGCGCCTGGCGAAATTTCACGTGGTGCAGATGCCGTTTCATTCAGTGGGGCTGAGTCCACGAGAGCGCAAGCTCGTCGGCAAGTTGGTGGAAGC